>CAJOIN010000045.1 GCA_905234515.1 uncultured Selenomonas sp. | reverse complement strand
AAAATACCCAGAGCAAATGGAGATGCTCATAAAAGAACTTCAATTCACTGCAGACAGTCTGCTATCAAAAGTTTCCACTCTCTTAGGTGACATGACCTTTGAAACTGTCCTTATAGCCGACTGCAAGGAAATCCAGGTTTCCAATAATCCAAATAATTATGTCGGCTCACTGAATATACTGACCACAGAGAGCCAGGCAATCTGATGTAGAGAGCCACCTCTACGGCCCAGTGAGCAAGTTGCCTGTGATGGCGGGAGCCATCCACACTGAGTGGACATTCCCGCCACCACAAGCTTTCCAGAAAACTAAATTAAAGATCTTCAGCGTGACGCTGCCGCATTGAAGTTCTGCCTTCAATCTTTATTTTGTATGAGCCATGGATAATGCGATCCAGGATTGAATCTGCCAAGAGGCCGCCTCCTAAACGACTGTGCCAACCATCGATGCCAATCTGTGAGCAAAGTATCATTGCTCCATGGTTCATCCTGCGCTCCATAATCTCAAGCAGTATGCGCTGTTGTGCTTCATTGGATTCTACCAGGAGAAATTCATCAATTATCAGCAGGGCGTACCTGCCAATCTTCCTCAGAAACTCCATAGACCGGCCTTTTTCTTCTTCAAGAGAATACTGGATGAAAAGATCCGGCATCCTTACGTACCATGTGGCAAGTCCGGCGTAACATGCATTTATGCCGAAAGCGTTGGCCAGGAATGTCTTGCCCGAACCTGTTGCTCCCAGAATAATAATATTACGCTTCTTGCGTATATACTCGTTGGTGGACAATGTACGAATCGTGTCACGATCAAGATGCCGGTCAGGAAAATATTCAACATCTGTGAGAAAGGCGTGGGCGCTAGGAAAGCTTGCCTGTTTTACCAGCCTCTTGATGTGCCTGTCATGCCTGGCATCGTATTCCCGATCAATCATTATGGATATTCGCTCATTGAAAGTCATTTCCGCATATATCTCCGGTTTTCCAATTTGTTCTTCATATGCTCTGGCAAATTCCGTGAAGCGCATTTCCCTAAGTTTCCTCATGGATTCACTGGTCATGGCGCTCACCTCCGTAATAGGCAGCGCCACGCATGAACGCATGGCTGGGAGCTTCCTCGGCAGACTCAGCTTTCCTTGTTGCGAGTTCGTTATCAAATTTTCCGGAAGCCAAGAGGTTTGCAATCAGCTTGTAACGTGGCAATGGTGTCAGGCGCAGGGCAGCATTGCAGGCAGCCTCCAATTTCTCCTTGCCGTACCTGTCAGCCAATTTCAGGAGAGCAAGGCATCCCTTGTAGCCCTGCTCTTCAATGACGTAGGAACCGAGCTGTTTGTTTACAGCTTCAAGGGTGCTGGGGCCAATCTTCTTGGCCCAGGAGCGAAAACGGTCACCGTTCCATTCACTGTAGAACTGGTGGTTTGGCGGCATGTGGCTAACTATGGTCGAATACTGACCACGGCGGCCTGTAAGGCGGGCGTGGCAAGCTATGCGCTGGCCATTGTGGTATATCTCCACCGCGCTGCTGGTAAGCCGTACATCTACCTGCTTCCTTGCATAGGCATAGGGCACTGAATAATTCTGGTACTCCAGCGTAACATGGTAATTGAGTTGCACAGTAGCCTTTTTCCAAGAGGCATATTCATAGGGTAATGCCGGCAATGGCTGCATGAAGGGGCGTTCTTCCTCGCAAAACACGGATGCCCTTGAGCCTTCCTTTTTCTGGAAAGGCGCATTGTTAAAGGCATCAAGCTCCAGGCGGATAGCTTCATTCATTTCTGCGAGGGTGAAAAATTTGCGGTTCCGCAGCTTTGCAATAATATGTGTTGTTACCTGCCCTACACTGCCTTCAACGGCAGCTTTGTCCTTTGGTGCCAAGACCCGGGCCGGCATTATGACTGTTCCGTAATGATCAGCCATTTCCTGGTAGGCACGGTTGGTTATTGGGTCTTCATGTTTCCTGTTGGAGATAATGCCAGTCTTAAGATTGTCTGGAACCAGAATTCTGGTGCTTCCTCCCAAAAATTCAAACATATGGGCATGAGCTTTTATCCATGAGGCTTCCTTCATATCCAGGCAGGCTTCGGCATAGCAATACATGCTGAAGGGAAGCGTTGCCACGAAGATATACGCCTTGCACTGCTCCCCTGTGACATGGTTATGCAGTGTCATCGTAGTGCCAGCCCAATCGACCATAAGCTTGTCGCCAGGCTTATGCTGTATGTGCATGGTCAGCCGGTTGATGTCCACATAGTCGTGGTACACCTTGCAGAACTGTGCATACATGAGATGCAGCTTGCCAGCTTGGCAACATTTTGCCGCATATTCTTCCCATAGAAGTTTGAGAGTCACGCCTTTTTTCAAAAGCTCCTTATGTACATAGGCACAATCTGGCGGTTCCTGATTTGGAGAGCTGCCCTCGTCCTTGAACAGAAATTGGTGCAGTTCCTGGTCACTTCCAATGGCAGCCATTCCTGCCTGTGACAATTGGCTGGCCTGAGCTGCCGCAATGACCTTAGCCACTGTGTTGCGGGAAGCTTTTAGCCGCTGTGCTATTTTTCTCTGGCTTACCCCATCGAAAAACAGTTGTAGGATTTCCCGTTCTTTTGACATATAAATCGCCCCTTTCTAATGGTTTACGGGTTCCCGTAAGTCCATTGTACAGGGACAACAAGTGGCTCTCTACATCAGATTGACCAAAAGTCTAGGTGGCTCTCGTCATCAGAACGGGTGGCTCTCACCATCAGAATGGGTGGCTCACCTGGGCCAGAATACTCATATCGGGGAAAATCGCGCCCGCTGGCTTTACTCGATGCTGACGGGCGCTTTTTAATGATATTTTAATTTGTGGCTAATTTTTGTCTAATTAAAATAAGTTATTATTGAAACTGAAAGCAAGCTGAAAGAATTACTAATATACGTGAAAAGTTGCAGCAGAAGGATGTGTAGCAGTATGACCAAGGAATTTCAGCCGGCAGTGCGTGAAGCAATAGATTTGATTTGGGGACATTTTGACCCGGAGAGTGCGCGTCGGGGGCAGGAGCTGCTGCGCCGGGCAGCGGCCGGGGGGGAGGCGGATGCCTGGGGGCTTCTGGCCAGGACTTATATGGGCTCGGAGAAATTGGAGGTCTGGGAAACCAGCGGCCTGGAGGCAGACGAGGAAATGGTCAATGAGTGCCTGAAATGGAGCCTGTTGGGAGGCAGCTCCCTGGGGGTACTCTGCGCCATTGAGCATCGGGGGCTTTACCCATCGGAGATGGCAGAGATTCTTTCCCATTGGGGCACGGCAGAAGCGGCCCTGGAGGAGGCAAAGGAATATGGGGGGGAGGCTATGGGGGCTCACCTGCTGGGCCTTTGCTATGCCAGCGGCTCTGTCTGCGGTTTCCTGGACAAGTGGGAAGGTGACAGCCTGCCCTATCTGGAAAAGTCTATGAAGCTGGGGCTGGCCCTGAGCCATGATACTTTTTGGGCCTGTGCCCAGGTCAGGCATAAGAGCACGGGCAATCTTGACAAGGTGGAAAAAGCCCTGGAGTTTGAGGGGCGTTTTGCCGAGGCCGGGGTGCCCCATGTGCTTTTCATGCGGGGCAAAAGGCTCTTTGGGGAGGGGGAGCCAAAGGAGGTCTTTGACTGCATGGAGCGGGCGGGGGCCCAGGGCCATCAGGAGGCTATCTACTGGCTGGGCTATATGTGTCGCCACGGTCTGGGGAAAGAGAAGGACGCAGCCCGTGCGCTGCAGTATTTCCTGCCCATGGCAGAGCAGGGATATGTGCCCGCGCAGAAATCTATTTCTGGGGAGAGCTGGGGGAGAGGGATTTCGAGTCAGCTTACCAGTGGTGCGAAAGGATGCTGGACAGGATTGAGGAGCTGGTTCGCTTGGAGCCGGAGGCAGGCATCTATAATTATGAGATGATTCTGCCCCTCATGTGCTACTGCAAATACTACGGTTACGGCACGATTATCGACAGGGAAATGGCCACCCGCACTATTTTGAGGGAAACGGATATAGCGGAGAGGGAGGACAACCAGTCCGAGACAAAACTGGCCCTGCTCCAATATTTGAAGGGAGAAGTTTACGCCAACGGTTCCGGGGGGCTGGAGAAGAATAAGGCCCTGGCCAGGGAATACAAGGAGAAGGCCAAAGCCTTTGAAGGTTTTGAAGAGCGGCTGGGGAACTTGGAGTGGGACAAGAGCCCGGATGGCTTTGGCTGTCGCTTTTCCTGGTCTATTTTCGGCAGGCCCGAGGATACAAAGACCAGGCTGACTGAGGCAGAGGATATCCGCAGCTGGCAGGATGAGCGCATAGATAAGGCTCGTTGCCAGGATACCAGCAGACAGCCCTGGCGCCTTTGCCTGGACATTGGGGAAAGGAGCGGGGCCAACTTCGTGCGCTACAGGGAAGAGGAGCTTGAAAAGGCACTGGAAATGCTGGACGATGGACTGTATAACCGCATTAAGCTGGACAGGGAAAAAGATGAGGATTATCTCATGGCGGGCTTTGACAAGGAGGCAGGGGAATATTGGCTCTATGCCAGCTTCGAGGGAGTATGCCGCACCCTTTGGGTAAAGGAAAGAACCAAGGCTCTTGGCTGTTTCAAAGCGTGGCTGGCAGAGGGAAAACTCGACTTTACGGACTGGCAGGAAGACGAGACGGGCAGCGACAGAAACAAGTGGAATGAACTGATACGCCAGGCTTACAGGTGCCGGGCAGCCGGGAATGAAGCGGGCTGGTTCTCTGCCATGAAAGAGGCGGCAAGCCTGGGCAGTGGCCGTGCCATGGTGTCTTTGGGGGTGGAATGTGCCAGGCAGGATGATTTCAAGAGTGCAGAGCAGTGGTATCAGAATGCCATCCTCACCGAGGATGATGATGATACTGTGGTGGCCTGGTACTGGCTGGGGCGGCTCTATCTGGAGCATGAAGAAGGCCATGGCCTGGAAGCCCGTTACTATCTTGAAAAGGCGGCAGAATGCGGCATGGCCTGGGCCTGGAGCCAGCTGGCTTATTGCTACCTGAAGGGCATTGGCACCGCAGCCGACCATGAGAAAGCTCTGGCCTGCCTTGACAAGGGAGTGGAAGCCGAAGACCATGAGGCCATGCTGGTTCGGGCCCGGCTTTGCTGTGACGAGGAAGGGAACTGGCAGGAGTTTGAGACTGCCATACCGCTCCTGGAAAGGGCCATCCAGGATGATGGGGAGGGCAATGAATGGCAAAATGAAGCCCGCCTGCAACTGGCTAAAGCCTATCTGGCCAGGGACGCCAGGGAATATGGAGACAAGGCGAAGGAGCTTTTAGGCATAGCTGCCGCCGAGGGCTTTACGGAGGCTCTTTACGAACTGGCCCATCTCTATAAAGAACAGGGAAATCTGGAGGATTACCGTCAGGCTATGCGCCGTGCTGCCGAAAAGGGCTATGAGCCCGCCAGACAGGAGCTGGACGAAACCTATGCAGATATGGCCTGGAGCGAGTGCCTGTAAGGAGGAAGAGACTGTGAAGATAACTACTGGGCTTAGAATTGCGCTGATGCTAGTTTTGGCACCCATATTTGACCGTGAGGAGCGGCGCAAGCTGGAAAAGCATACAAGGCTTCCCAAAGACAATCTCAGATGGAAGACGGTAGACCCGGAGCTTTATAAATGGTTTTGTGCCGTGGCGGCCGCCAACCGTGAAGTGAATGGATTAAATATCCGTAAGTTCGGTGGCTTTTCCAAGTGGAATCCTGTAGGCAAAGAATGGAACAGGCAGATGTTTTATGATTGCTGGGATATTTACTCCCGGCAGGATCTTATTGAGACTATCCAGTTCATGATGGAGCAGGTGCGGGATGACTTTGCTGACCAGGAAAAATTGCCTAAGGAAGCCAAGGTCTGGCAGCTTCAGCGGCTTATCCAGATTGCTTCCAGCGGTTATCTGGCAGGGTACCTTACCCTGCGGGAGGCCCTGAATACTTCCTACGCCGCGGGGGTGCTTTTGCAGCAGGTGGTGAGGAGCTGGGAGGAACTGGCAAGCGAGTACGTCAAGGCTTATAAACAGTACCTGGATGAAGAAGGGGGCAAGGAGAGGCAGGCAGCCTATCAAAGGCTGCGTGATGCCTCCCATAGTATTTATAAGGCAGTGCCCTTTGATTTGCAGCTAAAGAAGACTTGGTAAGGAGGAAGAGATGGACGCGTTTTCAGTTCCGGCGGTGTTTATGGCAAAACCAGGGCTTTTGGGCCGTCTTTTCGGCAGGAACAGGCAGGGTTCCCTTAGCCTGCAGCCGGACGGCACTTTTACCATGACGGGCTATGACAAGGTTTATACCGCTGATGATGTTTATGAGGTCAGGGCTTGGGAGACGGGGTTTATTGACATAGAGATGCAGGAGGATGAGCAGGGCTTTCACCGTTTTGCTGTCTACCATGAGGAGGCCTATAAGTTTTACGCCTGGCTTATCCGCCAGAATGTCCGTAGATTTGGCATGGACATGCTGCGGGAGGATGACGACCTTTTCCGTAAAGTGCTGGACGAGCCGGTAATGGAGGTGCTTTCCAAGTGGCACCGGCAGGATGAGGCGGAAAATCATCTGCCGGAGGATGATTTGGCCTGGGAAGAGGTGGATGCCGACTTTCGCAAGTGGATTTGCGCAGTAGGGGCAATCAACCGAAAGGCCAACGGCTGGCATGTGGAGGAATTTGGCGGCTACTCCAAGCACGACCCGCTGGGGCAGGAATTTGGGCGGCAGGTGCTGAGGAGGTCTTGGGAGATAAACTCCCGGGCGGAGCTTATCGAGACCATCCAGGATATGGTAGGGCAGAAGCTCCTTTGGCAGCTGCTGCGCACCGTGCAGAATGCGGGCTTTGGCTATCTGGCGGGGTACTTGACTTTGCGGGAGGCACTGAATGTGGCGCTGACGGCAGGCCGGCGCCTCCAAAAGGTAACTCGCAGCTGGGATGGTATGGGCAGGGCCTATCTGCGCTCCTACAGGGATTACATGAGCACAGGGGATGATTACACCCTCAGGGCCAATGCCTTTTTGCAACTGCAGACAGACGAAAACAGTATTTATAAGTCCGTGCCTTTTGATTTGGAACTGGTGAAGACATGGTGAAGAGAGGAGCAGGGAATGAAGAATTTTTGGGCAGCTATAGTGTTTTTGGGGGCGTTAGTGACAGCAGGGTGTTCGGCAAGTATTGGCACATCAGGGGTGCATGTCAATTACGGCAATGAGAAAGCCTCTCCTTCATGGCAGACGGTGACATATGACCAGTATGACGGGCGTAAGCTTTCCCTGGAATTGCCATACGAGCTTAAGGAAGACAAGGATTGTTTTATAAATGATCCGAATATCAGCCGACAGGAATACTATGATAACAATGATGTGGGAATTTGGACCAGTGTCTATCATTTATGCTTTGACGATCCGAAATGGGAGGTTGATTTTGGCATGAAGAGCTTTGGGCTTAACCTGGACACGGATTACAACCCGGAGCTGAAGAAAATGGAAAAACGGACTATAAACGGTCGGGAAGTGATTTATGGAGAAATAAACATGGTTAATCCATCAAATGAGAAACTGATGGTGAAATGTCTGGGGTTTGATATGGACAGCGAATATTGGATTATTCGTTATGTCTACAGGGAAAGCGACAAGGAGGCACATGAGATAGTGGACAGGTCCATGAAGTCAATCACTATCCAGTAAAGTCTGCAAGACGAGGAGAATCAAAGGAATGAAAAATCTGTTGGGGCTGATAGGGGCACTCATGCTTATCCTTTACAATTTGCTGCCAGCCTGGGGGGCTTGGCATGTGGGGCCGCCGGAACTAACTGCGGATGAGGTCTTTGCCCTGTGGTATCCCTTGGAGACAAAGCAGTCAGACGGAAGAATTTTCTCCATGGATTTGCCTGTGCAGGCCGAAAGCGAAAAGGAGATGACCATCCATACGCCTTATGAGAGCCTGGACAGGTACGAGGCTTCCGAAGACGACTTGGAACTGGAAATCCTTCATGGGGTGCTCCGTGACCCTCAGGCAGAGGTCGGTTTTGACCTTGAAAGCCTCAAGGGAAGGCTGCGCAATCCTGGCAGTATGATGGTGCAAGGGGAAGGCATCCGCCTGGCCGGTGGACATCCGTTGCACCTTATTGAGGGAGTAGACGGGGAGTCTGCCAAAGAATACCTTGGCTATAGGGACGGCAGGGATGTTTGGATGTTCTATTTCAGATATGGCAAGGACGATGAGGAAACCAAGGCGTTAATAAATCAGTCTATTGACAGCATGGATGTAAACTGAGGGGAGAGAAAATGCGGATTTTTGTAATTGCCTGCTTGATTTGGGGGGCGTATTGCCTGGGAAATATTTTCTGGCCGGCACAATTCTGGCAACCCTCTGTCCTGTCTGCCACCAGCACTCAGGAAATGTGGGTGAGGATGCCCCAGGAGCTGAAAACTTTGGGATGGAAAGATGATGGCTGGGAGGTAAAGCAGGCCAGGGGAGACAATTTTTTCGTGGATGTCCACATGAAGGATGGCAGCTCGGATGACATTCATTTTATGAACACGCCGCCGATTTCCCTGTACAAGGAAATCCTGGAGAGGTATAAACTTCGGGATGTGGAATGGGTGTATGGTGAGGCAGAAGAGGAGGTGGATGGCATAGATATATATCCCTTTCGCTTCAAGGGCAGGAAGGACGGGCAGGATTACGAGGCTGTGGCCGCCGCTTATGAAGCGCAGGGGAAGGTCTGTGTCATGACCTACATCTACCACGCCGGCAGCGAAAAGGCTTATGATGAAGTGATGGGAAGCATCAGGAGCCTTGAGCTTAGAGACATAGATTGACATCAATGCGGGAGGAAATGAAATGTCGGGGCAGGAGTTCAAGTCACGCTGTGAATACAGCCTCATAAGGGAAAAGCTTGAAGGGCTGTGGCAAAAGTATGGCAAGGAAAAATTGAGCTTCAGCACTGCCTATGGGGAGGCAGGTGAGCTTTTGGAGCTGGATGCCCTTTGTGGCGAGGCCATGTTTTTTAGGTTCTACGCCTTGCGGATTTTGAGAAAGCCCGACAAGGAGAGCGAGTTTTTTCAGCATGAAGCCCGGCCTGAAGCGGTGCTCCTGAGGCAAGTCGTGGAAGATTGTGTCCAGGAGCAGGGTGAGGGAAGCGGGCTCGGTGGTGAGGCCCTGCATTACTATCTTTGGAACCGGGAGAAGGTCCTGGCTTTGATGGGGCAGGAGTTTCATCAGTACCTTCGTGATTTCTATTTCAGCTGGCTGAAGCAGGAACGGGGAGGCCATGAGGTTTTGCCAGGAGAGACAGATGGTCTGTTCAGGGCCATAGCCGGGAAGGCCAGGGTGTTTGAAAGCATCTATGAGGAGGAGAGGTTTGCTTCCTTGTATATGGCGTTGGGAAGTATTCAGGACAGCCTGGACAAGCTGGAGAAACTTTTTCCTTTCCCGTCAGACTACCGCCTGTTTGTGGAGACACGCTGCCTGCAGTATATGGAGCCATATCTTAAATATCTGGCAGAGAGTGGAGGGGACTTGTCAGGTGAGGATTCTCGCCGTTTTTGCACTGTCTTTGCCAGGATAAATGAAGTGCTGGCAGGCAAGGCCAAGGAACTTGCCTGCCAGCGTGAGGAAATGCGGCTCATCGAGTTTTCCGTTATCGAAAGGGAACTGGAGAGAGTCTTGAAGGAAAATGAACTGCTCAGGCAGTTTCAAAATAGATAGATTACCTAACCAAAGAAAGGGTGTTGATTTTGGGTTTTATGCTTTTTGTCGCTGCTGTATTTGCTGTAATCATCATGGTTATTGCCCTTACCTGCTGGGTGAAGGCTCCGCCTGACGTGGCCTTTATCCTGTCCGGCTGGCGGGCCAAGCCCCGTATGCTGGTAGGACAGGGCGGTGTCAAGGTACCCCTGTTGGAGCGTGTGGATAAGCTCTATCTTGGGCAGATGACCGTTGATATCCGTACCCAGCAGAGCGTGCCCACCAATGACTTCATCAACGTGAAGGTGGACGCTGTGGCCAAGGTTTCTGTGGATGATTCTGAGGAAGCAAGGTTGCTGGCTTCCAAGAACTTCCTGAATCTGAACCCTGAAGCCATTGCCGACCAGCTCCGTGATTCCCTGGAAGGCAATATGCGTGAGATTGTGGGTACCCTGTCCCTGAAGGAAATCAGCACCAATCGTGATTCCTTCTCCGAGCAGGTGAAGGCCGCCGCCGCACAGGATATGGAGCGCTTGGGTATCAAGGTTATTTCCTGCAACATCCAGAACATCACCGACGAGACTGGCCTCATCACCGACCTGGGTGCTGACAACACGGCCCGTATCCGCAAGGACGCTTCCATTGCCAAGGCCCTGGCAGATAGGGATGTGTCCGTGAAGCAGGCAGAGGCCATGAAGGAGGCCAATGATGCCCAGGTGAAGGCAGAGCTGGAGATTGCCCAGCGCCAGAATGAGCTGGCTATCCGCAAGGCAGAGTTGAAGCGCGAGTCCGACATCAAGAAGGCAGAGGCTGATGCCGCCTATGCTATCCAGGAGCAGGAACAGCGCAAGGCCATCGAGACTGCCACGGTGGATGCGGAAATAGCCAAGGCCAACCGCGAAGAAGCCCTGCGCAAGCAGCAGGTTGCCGTCCGCGAACAGGAATTGGCAGCAGAGGTCCAGAAGAAGGCCGATGCTGAGAAGTACAACATCAGCAAGCAGGCTGAAGCTGAGCTCTCTAAGCGCCAGCGCGAGTCTGAGGCCAAGCTCTATGAGCAGCAGCGTGACGCTGAGGCCAAGAAGGCCCAGGCAGAAGCAACCAAGTATGCCATGGAGCAGGAAGCTGCCGGTATCACTGCCAAGGCCCAGGCAGAAGCCGAGGCTATCCGCCTGAAAGGTGAGGCAGAGGCTGCCGCCATGGATAAGAAGGCAGAGGCTCTGAAGAAGTACGGCAAGGCCGCTATGGCCCAGATGGCTATCGAAATCCTGCCCAAAGTGGCCGCCGAGGTGGCTAAGCCCCTGGGCACCATCGACAAGGTCACCATTTTTGGCGGCGGCGCCAACGGCAGCGGCATGTCTGCCATGACAGACAATGTGCCCCTGGTCATGGCTAAGACCATCCAGACCATCAAGGAAGCCACTGGCGTAGATATTGCGGAAATCATGAGGGCCGAGTCCTATGATGCCAAGGTGACGAAGAATGTGAACGTCACCGGCATGGAGAAGGAAGAGGCCCGGGAGGCTGTGGCAGCTGCAGCTTTGGCAGGTGCTGCCGGCAAATAATATATTGATGAGCCTGAGCGGGTTATACAACTGGCCCGCCCAGGCTTTTTATTGGTGTTAAGTTTTTTAATGTTTTTCAGTTCCGCTGTCTCTTGAATAACCACGGGAAAAATAGTAGTATAGGGGGTAGTTAAGTCATAAAGGTGGTATTCTATGAAAAAGGCTGTATTCTTTGATATTGACGGCACGCTGATAGACATAAGAAAGGGCCATACCAAGCTCACGGACCCCGTGAAGGAGGCTATCAAGGAGCTGAGGCAGGCGGGGCATTATGCCTTTATTGCCAGCGGCAGACCCTTTGCCTATCTGGATGAGGAGCTTTTACAGCCAGGGCTTTTCAACGGTTTTGTGCTCATGAATGGTGCCCTGGTGCTGGCAGATGGCAAGGTCCTGAATGACCAGCCTCTGCCCAGGGAGACTGTGCAGGAGATTGTGGGGCTTTGCGAACAGCACAATGTCCAGTATGTGCTGGAAGGCAAGCGGGAAGTTTACCTGCGGCCTGAGTTTGACCAGGTGCGGCGCTTCTATGTGGGCATTGATGTTTCTTTGGATAACTTTGTGGAAGAGTTTGAACTGGACAAGATTGATGTCTACAAGATGGAGTTTGTCTGCGACAATCCCGGGGGCAACGGCCTTTTTGAGAGGCTGCTGAACTGGCCGGGGCTCACAGGACTCATGGACCCTGCCCACCTGAAGAATATGGAGCTTTACGCCACAGCGGTGACCAAGGGCTCCGGCATTGAGCAGGCCCTGGCCAAACTGAAACTCCCCAAAGAGCAGAGCTACGCCTTCGGGGATGGCCTCAATGATTTGGAAATGATGGACACGGTGGGCACGGCTCTCGTCATGGGCAATGGCCAGCCGGAACTGAAGGAGAAGGCAGACTTCATCATGCCTACAGTGGCTGAGGATGGGGTGGCCTATGGCATAGAGCATTACATCCTGGGAGGGGGGAATGTGAATGCCTAAAAAAGTTAGCCGTTTGCTGGGCATATTGCTGGTAATGTTAGTGGCATTTTCCGGCTATGTGGCCCAAAGCCAGGAGAGAAATGATAAAAGCTATGCTCCTGTTGCCACCCAGACTGAGCCCGGGAAGCTGACGGTGAAGATGCTGGATGTGGGCCAGGGAGATGCTATCCTGATTGAAACCGGGGACCAGACTGTGCTGGTAGATACCAGTGACATAGATGAGCAGGACAAGCTCAGGGCCCAGCTTCGGCAGGCCGGGGTGAAGCGCCTGGACAAGGTCATTCTGACCCATCCCCATGCTGACCATATAGGCGGCATGGATGTGGTGCTGGCGGATTATGAAGTTGGAGAGGTCTATGACAATGGCATGCCATCCACTTCCAAGATTTACCTTCGCTATATGAAGGAATTGAAGAAGCAGGGTATCAAGCGTCATGGCCTGAAAACAGGTGATGTGCTTGACCTGGGAGGTGGCGTGCTGTTCAAAGTCCTGGCCCCTTCGGAAGAGCTGGTGGCCAAGGGGACTCAGAGGGGCTACAAGCATGACCCCAATAATGAATCTGTGGTGGGCCAGCTCATCTACGGTGATTTCAGGATGATGTTCACCGGGGATGCTGAGGCCGAAGAGGAAAAGGCCATATTGGCAGCCCTGGGACCTGATAGTCTTCAGAGCCAGGTGCTGAAAGCCGGCCACCACGGCAGCAAGACCTCCTCTTCCAAGGAATGGCTTAGGGCCGTAAGCCCCCAGGTGGCCCTGATATCCTGCGGCGCAGGCAATGATTACGGCCATCCCCATAAGGCAGCTTTGAAAAGGTACAGTGCCCTGCAGATGCAGGTGTACGAAACAGACAGGGTTGGTACCATAATCTTGACCAGTGACGGCCAGGATTATGATATCAGGGTGGAAACGGAGTGAGTGTAATGATTTCAGCCTATCTTGACCGCTTTGAGGGAAATCTGGCAGTCCTGTTGGTGGGGGAGGAGGAAAGAAAGGTGAATTTCCCCAGGCAGTTCCTGCCTGAAGAAGTGGGAGCAGGTGATTACCTAAAAATAGAAATAACCCGCGATGAAGAAAAGACTTTGGCTGCAGAGGAAGAAGCATTCAATCTTTTGCAGGATTGAGGACGTTTTTGCAGAAATATCCCAGAAAATACCTTTAGAATAGTGCAATACGCGAATTATCGTTTTGGCAGGGAGGAATCCATTTTGATGTGCAAGTTTTTCCGCTGGATAGTCTCAGCGGCGGTGTTCCTTGTGATGGCTTTGTCAGTGTT
>CAJOIN010000044.1 GCA_905234515.1 uncultured Selenomonas sp. | reverse complement strand
GCCCCTTTTGGTTTGTATTCATTTAGAGCGAACGCTGTATGTAGGCAATGAAATCATGCAGGGCGTTTTGCTTGCTTTTGCGCAGTTGTATATCGTGCATCGGGCGGGACAAAAGTTCGAGAATATAACAGCACAGCGCCCAATCTTTGCGATTAAAGGATAGGTGTAAAAGTGCATATACCGTGTGACCCTTAAAGGAAAGCGGTTTGTCATTCCATTGGATGATAAGCTGTTTTTTGTTTTTCGATAGCAAATCCAGGCGAATGGCCGTGTGTCCACAGATAGTCCAGGTGTCATATGCAGAACGTAAATCCGCGGGAATTTCGCTTAAAGAGGCATAGGTCTGGAGAAAGTGGCGTATGGTTTGACCGCGGCTTTCCTGTTGTTTGCGCTCGATGAGCCGTGCGATTTCCTGCCGCTTGGCCAGCGACAGCAGGGGATTGGTGGTTACCCATTCCACGGGAAAGCCGTTGGGCAGCGGCATGGTGGAGATGACAAGCTGCACATGTTCCAGCCGGGCGATATCTTTTTCATCCGTTGCCTCTGCATCGATGCGGATTTTATGGGGAAAATAAGCAAGCAGCGTCTGCCGCAAATCTTGGTCATAGTCAAAATATGGTGGTATCAGCAAACCACAGGAAAGCGCATCATGCGGGGGCAATTTCTTATGTAATGCAAGACCGATATGTACAGCTAAATAGGCGCTGTCGTCTTCGGTAAAGTTCAGTCCGGTTCGTTCGCGCAGCTGGAACGTGACCTGTTGGGCACAATAGAAAGCGAAAGGGGAGGCGGTTTGCATGTCTTCTTTTTGTGGATTGGACGTGATGCTGCCCATATATTTGCGTTGCAGGAGGTTGTGGACATTTAAGGCGAAGCGGACGCGGAAACGCTTTGTAAGTGGGATAAAGGGCAGATTATCGTTTATCCAGTTGAACAGCTGTTGCAGTAAGGCTTGTGTGTCAGAGGGGAGGGAAAGGGCGATCTCGTTATAGGACGCTGTTCGGAATTTCTGTGGCAGCAGATAAGCGTGCAGCAGGTTTTGCAGCCATAGCCGCTCACTTAATGCAAGGGAGCCGCAGAACGGCGCTAAAGCAGCTGCTATATCCAGCGTTATGGGCAGGATAACAGCTTCTGGGCAGGCCGGGAGAATACAGTTTTGGTTTATTCGGTGGGCGGCAATCAGAACATCACGCATGAAATTGGGCCACAAACTGCCATTGAGGAAATAGTCTTTTTGCTCTATTGCTTTTTGCAAGCTGATTTGCAGCTTAGTCACGGGCAATTGGGGAAAGTAGGTTTGCAGATTAGCCAAAGACAAGCGCGTATGGGCCAAATGTTTATTAATGACATGGCTCAGCAGGCTGCGCTGGCATTTTTCCTCACCTTTTAGCGTCAGTTTTCCTCCGGTCAACCGGAGGCGCAGGGAAAAGTCTTTGAGCATAAAGCGCAGCATAGCAACGTCTTTTTGAACACTTTCGGGGCTGATATGGATTTCACCGGCAAAGTCGGGAAGGGTAATGTCTGTTTGGGGATGAAGCAGTAGCTGCAAGAGCAGATATAGGCGGCGATTTTCTACCGTTTGGGGAAGGAACGTTGTTTCTTGCTGCTGGCAGAGGTTGTACCGGGCGTTTTCGGTCAGGATATAGCCATGACGTGAGGAGCGGATACTGTCTGGAAAGGAACTGTTAATGTGCGCGATGTAATTCATTATTGTGCGGGAGGACACGGCAAGTTTATCGGCCAGCGCAGTGGATGTCAGGGGCATGGCTGCGGATTCTAAGATGCGCAGCAGTTGTTGCTGGTTGTTGTTCATGAAGCACCTCCTAAAGCGTAAATAGCTGTACACTTATACTATCATTTTAGTAAATAATTGCATAGAAGATATGAAGATATTTATTTGAAAAAGCAAGAAACTTTATATAGAATTAGTTAGATTAAGGGGGAAATCTTACAAAAGAATTGGAAAGGAGAGCGAAACGATGAAGCGAAAAGGAAACAATGTTTCCCGCCGGTCGTTCTTAAAAGGAGGAGTTGCGGCGCTAAGCGGGCTGCTGGCGGGGCCGGTTTTGTTGGCGGGGTGCAAGAATCCCAATGACCATTTACTGGCACCGGAAGAGGTAGAAAAAAACAAGCAGCAGTCAAGCGGTGATGATTGGCTGGGCAAGCCCCCTGAGGTGCAGGACAGTAGTATCCAGGATACGCAGGAGGCCGATGTCATCATTGTGGGAGCCGGGGTGGCTGGCCTTACAGCCGCCAGAGCGGCAGCGGAAAATGGCGCGTCCGTCATTGTGGTTGAAAAGGCTGCGACTTGGCAGTGCCGTTCCGGGCAGTATGGAACGATTGGCAATAAATTTCAGCGGGAGCTGGGAATCACTTTTGATAAAAATAAAGCCATAAATGAGAATATGAAGCAAATGGGCTATCGGGCAGACCAACGGGCCTGGAACTATTGGGCAGACCACAGCGGTCAGGATTTTGACTGGATGCTTGAACTGGCGCCGGCTGTGCATGTGATGAAGGAGACGGACACGGAACTGGAACGGGATAAGATTAATCTGATGATGATGCATTATCCCTTGCCGCCGGAATATCACCGCGAGGAGGAAAACAGCCCCACTTATCCCACGGTTATGACCCTGCTGCCCAACCAGAAACCGTTGTTGACCATGGTCTATGAAAAGTGTCTGGCCATGGGCGTAAAATTCGTGTATTCCACCAAGGCGGTGAAGCTTTTGCGTCCGCATCAGCAGGAAAAAGGCCGGGTGGAAGGTATCATTGGTCAAGATGTGAAAGGCGGGTACCATCGGTACAACGCTCGCAGAGCGGTCATACTCACGACGGGGGATTATGGCAACAACAAATCCATGATTAAGCACTTTGTACCCTGGGCCATTGATTATTTCAATGTCTTTCCCAATAAGGATGCCAAGGGTCTGCCTACCAATACTGGGGATGGGCATATCATGGCCGTTTGGGCTGGTGCCAAACTGGAGGACGGTCCGCATGCGCCGATGATTCATACTTTAGGTGGCCCGCTGGGGGTAGATGCGTACTTGTTGGTCAATAAGCATGGCTTGCGATTTATGAATGAGGACAATGGTGGACAGCAGCTTTCGTGCGGCCTTTACCGGCAGCCGGGAAATTTTGGTTGGCAGATTTTTGATGACAAATGGCCGGAACAGCTGCCCTACATGGGCGTTAGCCATGGCAGTGTAAATCACTGTGTACCAGAGGCGGAAAATCCCAAACTGCCGGCCGATTGTCAGTGGGCGATTGGGCGTACAGCCTATACGTCCAGAGAAGAACTACGAAAGACCAAGGGGCTGGTAATCGCGGATACCTTGGACGAATTGGCGCGGAAACTTTGCCCCGACAGTAAGCAGGACCAACAGCAGCTTTTGGCAACTATCCAGCGTTACAATGAATTGGCGGATGCCCATGTTGATACGGATTTCGGCAAGGCGGCTAAACGCTTGTTCCCCATCCGTACAGCGCCTTTCTATGCAGGCAAGATGGAGGGCGGAGCCATGCTGGTAAACATGGGCGGGCTTACCGTAGACCCGCTGACCGCTAATGTGTTGGATGACGACTACGACCCGATACCGGGGCTGTATACGGCTGGTAATACGCAGGGCGGCCGCTTTGTCGGTGATTATCCCGTGGTTACGGCAGGGGTCAGCCACTCCTTTGCGCTGGTCTATGGAAGATTAGCCGGTACGATGGCCGCTAAGTGTAATCCTGAGAAAGGCGGAAAGGAATGAGAAACATGAGAGAAAAAATCCGGTATTATCTGCATAAGCCTTTGTTCCTGCTGGGCGCGATGTTCGTCCTTTTTCTCGGCGGTCTGCTCAGTTTCCAGTTTATGAATGCGACCGTGATGGCGCAGCCTGCGTTTTGCAAAACTTGTCACAATATGCAGTATGAGTACGACACTTATGCACAGGAAGGTTTGCTGGCGCATAAGCATGCCGAGGCCAATGTCACCTGCCATGATTGTCATGAGCCCAGCATGGCACAGCAGATGAATGAGGGCTGGCTCTTTGTGACGGGACAGTACGATAATCCCACCAAGCGTTATGGTTTTACCAATGAACAATGCCTCAGCTGCCATAAATGGGAAGATGTCGTGGAAAAGACCAAGCATTTGGGCGCCAATTCTCCGCATAACGGCGAGCATGAGAACGGCAATGAGCCACCGCAGTGTATGGACTGCCACAGCGTTCACCATGAACAGAGTACCCAGAAATGCAATACCTGTCACGCAACCGAATGGGATGGGTTGGACCAGAGCTGGGCTGTACAGGCAAAGTAAGAAATTGGGGGCATAGCGTAAGATGAAAACAACAGACGATTTCCCGCGGGTTATGGATGAGCGGCTATTTCTGTCTGTTTTGGCGGCAGGGCTGCTATCCTTTACGGGAGTAGTCATAGAGACGGCAATGAACGTGACCTTTCCGACATTGATGAAGGAATTTTCCGTGAGTATTTCTACTGTGCAATGGATTACCACGGGCTATCTGCTGATGCTTTCCATTGTGATTCCTGCGTCGGCTTTCCTGAAGAAACGTTTTTCTGCCAAGCGCATCTTTATCACGGCAAATCTTATCTTCTCGGCAGGCACGATAATGGGCTATTGGTCGCCGTCTTTTTCCGTATTATTGCTGGGACGCTTGTTGCAAGGCGCAGGCACAGGACTGGCATTGCCTTTGATGTTTAATATTGTCATGGAGCAGGCCCCCTTGAAGAAAATCGGCTTCATGATGGGCGCGGCCACGCTGACCATCGCGATGGCACCGGCCATCGGCCCCTCTGTGGGGGGCTGGATTGTGCAGAATTTTGGCTGGCGGATGATTTTTGCCGCATTACTGCCCGTGTTGGTATTTTCTTTGGCCTGCGGTGCAAGTTCGATAAGGCAGTCTTCCGTCATACAGAAAACGAAATTCCCCTTGTTAACCTATCTGTGGTTGGCCGTGGGATTTTCCTGCTTTATTCTCGCCTCCAGTTTTGCCGGTGAATGGGGCTGGTCCGACGTACGTGTGCTGGGGCTTTTCGCAGGCAGTATAGCATGTCTGTTCGTGTTTGCCCGAATTTCAGTGCATGCTCTTCAGCCATTGATTCATTTGCAGGTCTTTTGTATTCCAGCCTTTTCGCTTTGCGTCAGCGGCTTGCTGCTGTTACAGTTCATCTGCCTGGGACTGGGATTTCTGATTCCCAATTATGCGCAAATTGTGCTAACGGAAAATGCCTTTGTTTCCGGCTGTATTCTGCTTCCTGGCTGTTTGCTGGGGGCGCTTCTGGCGCCTGTCAGCGGTAAGCTGTTAGACCGTTTTGGTGCACGCCGTCCACTAATGGCAGGTTGTGCTTTTGTTTGTCTGGCTATGACCGGTTTTCATCTGACGCTTAGTGAGGCTTCTGTTCCGCTGATGGCTGCTATTTATGCCATATTTACGCTGGGGCAAGGTTTTACTTCAGGGAATACTTTGGTAGCCGGCCTTTCGGCGTTGCCGGCAGAGTTAAAAGCGGATGGTAATGCTGTATTCAATACCTTGCAGCAGTTAGCTGGTGCAATAGGCACAGCTATTGTGGCTGCGGTAGTCTCCATGCCCCGCAGTCAATTCCCGGATAACTTGGAAGCTGCTACGGCTATGGGGAGTCACTATGCCTTTATGTTGCTTTGGGGCATGGCTGTCTTGCAATGGTTGTGTCTTGGTCAGGCGGTAAGAAATAGCGATAAAAATAACAAAAAAGAAAGGGGCTGTTGCACGTAATGTGACGTGCAGCAGTCCTTTTTCATGTGCAAAAAAAATAATCCCGGGGCTTGAATGCCTCGGGATTAGGTGTAGAATTTAGATATGCAAAAACCAAATTCACAGAAAGATTATACGTCTTTTGAAGGAAGCTATCAAGTATTTCTTCCATTTAATCTTGAATTTCAGATTGGCAAAGATGACCCCGTCCGCCTGCTTCGTCACTGTATTGGAGGGATAGATATCACTGCGCTGGAAAAGACCTATCAGCGGATAGAGCGAAATTTGGCGTCGCCAAGGCAGATGCTGGCCATCGTTGTCTATGCGGGGATGAATCGTATTTTCAGTTCCCGCAGGATAGAACTTGCCTGCAAGCGGGATATCAATTTTATGTACCTGCTGGAGGGCAAGTCTGCCCCTGACCATACCACCATTGCCCGCTTCCGTTCCCAGCATCTGGCTTCCTGCATCATTCCCTTTCTTTGCAAAAAGCTTTTTGATTTTGTGTTATTGATTATCTGATAACCTTGGTGCCGTTTTCCTGGTCGAAGCGTTTCCAGAACTCATCACGGGTGATGGTGTTGCCCTGCTTGTCCGTGTAGACGTTGTCCTTGAACAGGCCGCCCTTATCCTGGTAGCCCGAATAACCCAGGTCATGCAGCTTGTCGCGAACAGCGGCGCAGCTTTCGTACTCTTTGTCCAGCAGGCCCCGCTTGTAGAGCTCAGCGCTGTCAGAGATAGTCTCCGATATAGTGCCGCCTGCTACTCCATCCAGCTCCTCAAGACCCAATTTCTTGCTCTTGTCCACAGCCATGATAATCCTTCCTTTCTGCATGGTACTTCCTAATCTATCTATACATACGCTTGACCTCGGGTTTCATTACAGAGTTTTTTATTTTTATTTTTTATTCATAGCCGACTGGGTGTCCTTCTCTGCACTGCTTATGTCTTTGCTCATATCCTTGGCCAGATTCATCTCATGGAAAGCTTTGTCATCGTGAAGTATCATGGTGAATTTGTCCGTCTTGTCAAATTCTACGCTTCCCTGCTTCAGGGAAAGCTCCAGGATGTGTCCCCCCTGCTTCCTGTCGTCGGAAAGGAAATGGAAATGCCAGCCGGGAGTGTTCAGCCCGCCCATGTAGTTAGGACAATAAAGGCCTACCAAAGTGCCCTTGATATTTTTCGCTGTAAACTCCGTCTGCTTGCCCTTGAGTGCCTCCACCAGAGTAGGGTAAGGCTTCTGGCTGCCATACTCGCTGCGGAAGAGCACAGAGGAAAATTCCGTATGGAGCCTTATCATATAGAAACTGTTTCCCCCGAACTCTTTGACCTTTTCGTCCAGGATTTTTTCGAAAGCTGCCTTATCCTTCACATCCGACAGCCGGACAGAAACATCATTGTCGAAATAAGTCACGGTGGCGTAGGGAACGGCCTCCTGGTCGTCAGCCACCACCACCCGGCCATCTCCCAGGGCCTGATAGACCGTGCCATCCAGCATGATCATTTCACCATTCAGCCCCTCAAAGGTGCCGATGCCAATATCCCCCAGGGAGCGCATATCCCGCACTTTGACCGTGCCGCCAAAATACCCCTGCGCCAAAGACTGCAAGAGCGCCACCTGATTCAGGCTCTCACGCTCTGCCACAGCCGGTGACGCATAGCCAACGCTGCCGGCCAGAAGACCAGCCATCACAGCCAGAGCAATTTTCCTTTTAAGGTTTATTCTCATGATCACCAGTTCCTTTCCACTTCTTCCTCTCGGCGTGTTCTACTAGGATATATTCGTCAAAAGCCACCGGTTCTCCTCCTTCCACAGGAGCAGAAGAGCATCGCTGCCCTCCGCATTCTCTTGTTCACAATTTTCCCGTCACGTCTAACAGTCTCTTAATACTTCTGTGGTACCATAAATTAGTCGTATTTTTGGCTTTGATTTC
Source organism: uncultured Selenomonas sp. (assembly GCA_905234515.1). Taxonomy (GTDB): domain Bacteria; phylum Bacillota; class Negativicutes; order Selenomonadales; family Selenomonadaceae; genus Selenomonas_B. The sequence continues at coordinate 2,076 of CAJOIN010000044.1, read as the reverse complement.
AGTGAATGAGGTGTTATCTATGAAGAACGAACGTGATGCAGAAATACGCAGCGACTGGTCAGCTGCTTTGGCCTCTGTAGAGGAAGTGGAGGAGCTCCTAACTATTGGTTAGAAGAATCTACCAATAGGATATTTTCTTTTTCAGCCACGTCCCGCAGTCCCTTAGAAAAACCGTAGAAGGAAAAAATGGCATAGTAATACTTACCCTGATATTTCTCCACAGGGAATTTACCTTGCAGGTGTCTTAAGACATCCACATCTGCTGGTTCATGTCGGAATTTGCACTCGCTTAGCAGAAAGTTATTTCCCAATTTATCAGTCGCCACAATATCAATTTCCTCGGCTATGGTACGTTTCCTGCCATCAATGGTATGGGTTACCTTGTCCCACCAACGCCCAATTTTCGTGAAGTGAAAGGGCAAGGATCCTTCCTGATTTTGCTGCCGCAAGTATTCTATACATACATTTTCATATACATGTGACACATACTGGTGGAGCTGGGGCTCTACCTGATATTTCCATACTCCATCTATGTCTCCAGTCTCCAACTCAGAGTAACTGCTGTATACGAAGGAATACCAGAATTTGAAATAGGCGTCCGTCAACTGATACAATCCGCGCTGGCTGCCTTCCCTTTCCTTTGCCGTAGCCAAAACAGAAAACTCACGCTCTACTATGCCCAGTTCCCGTAGGTTTTTCAGATATGATGAGATCTTGCTCTTTTCCAGCTGTGTTTTGCTGTGAATCAAGGCCAGCGTATTATTTCCCAGGGCTATAGCCTCAATGATGGCATTATACACGCCAGTTTCCCGTAGCTCCTGACGCAGGATAAACTCTACCTCGTTGTATAGCAAACAGCCTTTCCTCAAAATGTTACGCCTTATATTGTCAGCCAACGATTTTAGAGGGTCAAACTGCTCAAGATAATAGGGGATACCTCCCAAAATGGCATAAGCCGTCAACTGGTCCTCTATGGTGTAATCCGGGAAAAACTTCTTCGTTTCCGCAAAAGACAAGGGCTTCAGCTTATATATCCCTGTTGCCCGGCCATAGAGAGGATTTTTTTCGCCCAGCAGTTCATCCTCCATGAAGCTTATAGAACTGCCACAAAGAATCAGCATGACATTCTTATCCTTCAACTCATGGTCCCACATATTCTGCAAGATGGAGGGAATTTCTTTATCTCCCTTGCACATATAGGGAAATTCGTCTATAATCAAAACCTTTTTGCCATCAGAAGGTATATCTGCCATGCTCCGCAGGGCAGATTCCCAGTCTGGGAATTTGCTCAAGAATTTAGCTGCCGGCATCCCTGTATTCAGCAGCTTTTTTGAAAAGCGTTCCAGCTGATCCGTGTTGGTGCATTCAGTACAGGCATAAAAAACCCCCTGCTTCCCCTTGGAAAACTGTTTGAGCAGCTCGGTTTTGCCAATACGGCGGCGACCATATACGACTACCAACTCCGATTTGTTGGAGTCATAACAATCTTGGAGAAACTCCAACTCACGTTCACGACCTACAAACACAGTATCACCTCTTTATAATATAATCACGATTATTATAATCTTGATTATATTATAAGGCCTTTGTTCAAGTTTTGCCATAGGCAAAACCTCCACTTGGCCTTTCAACGACGCAACGCTAGTCCCCTTGGGGACGAGGCGGGAGGGACCTACAACATACAGCTTAACTACAAGGGGGCCGTGGCGGAGGACCAAGGTTCCTGGGGCGCCTGGGCCGCCTATCGCTGCGCGGGTCTCGCTGCTACTCCCGACGCCGTCTGGGATGTTATCTACGAGCAGATGCATGGCTGGACGGTGGGTGCCGAGTGGGCCATCATTAAGAACACCGTCGCCACCCTGGAGTATGGCCAGGGCAGGTACATTGACCAAAATGGCGATAAAATCCGCCAGCTGTTCGCCAATGTGGAATGCTTCTTCTGACTATGCAATAAGCATCATACGAAAATAAAAAGCGGGGGCTGTTGCACGTAATCAAAACGTGCAGCAGCCTCATTTTTATGCAAAAAGATAATCCCGGGACATTCAAGCCCCGGGATTAGGTGTAGAATTTAGG
>CAJOIN010000043.1 GCA_905234515.1 uncultured Selenomonas sp. | reverse complement strand
TGCATGGAATTGTACTATTTGTTCAGTTTTAATCTTAGGTAGAGGAAATGATGACATGTATAGAATCAAACCATGGGAAGAATTGACCATACAGGATGACTATATGTTCAAGCTCATCATGAGCCGGAAGCGAATCTGCAAGAAGATGTTGGAGAAGCTCCTGCAGATATCTATTCGTGACATTAAGTATATAGATGAAGAAAAATCAGTTAAGGCACGTTATGAAAGCAAGGGTGTGCGGCTGGATGTTTATGTCGAGGATGACAAGAATACAGTTTATGACATCGAGATGCAGGTGCGTCAGCCTGAGGGGGATGGCCTCTTCAAGCGTACACGCTATTATCAGTCCATGATTGATGCTGACCTGCTTGCTATGGGCACCGACTATGACGCATTGAATCCCTGCATTATCATATTTATATGTCCGTTTGATGCCTTCGGACAGGACAGGCACATCTATACCTTTAATAACTACTGCGAACAGGACAAGAATTTGCCATTAGGTGATGGAGCTGCCAAAATTTTCCTGAACACCAAGGGCACGGCAGATGATGTTCCGTCAGATGTCCGGGCATTTCTTGATTATGTTGACGGCAGAATCAATGATGATGCCTTTGTGCAGGAGATTGACCAGGAAATTCGCGAGGTTAAAAAGATTGAGAATGAGAGGGTGAGTTACATGACCTTAGCTATGAAGATGATGGAGGAGCGTAAGGAAGGACGTAAAGAAGGCGTTGCCTCGGTAGCAATCGGCATGTTGAAGCTGAAGTTATCGTTGGATGTAATTCAGGCAGCCACAGAGCTCCCCCTAGAGACAATCAAGAAGCTTGCGATAGAGAACAACATATCTTATGAGTGAAATGAAGAGCCCGCCAAGTATGGCGGGTTTTCTTAATTCCTGTGTTTACAATAACTTCAAGTTATTGTAAAATGGAACGGACTGAATGAATAACACTTATATAGATGATAGATATGAAATGTATGGGGGAATTCTCTATGGAGTTTCGGCAACTGGAGTATTTTTGCACCATCAGTGAGTTAGAAAATTTCACCAGGACTGCGGAAGTCCTGCATGTGTCCCAGCCTTCGGTAACAAAGGCTATCAAAGCTTTGGAGGCTGAACTGGGAGTGAAGCTTATTGACCGCAGCCAGAAGCGCGCCAGCCTTACGGAGGAAGGGCGGGTTTTTCTTTTGCATGCCCAACGAATTATGCAGGACGCAGAAACTGCCAGGAAAGATATGCTCAGATTCAGGCGTGACACTCATGAGACATTGAGATTTGGCCTGCCACCTATGGTAGAGGCTTATCTTTTCCCGGATTTCTTCACTAGATTTCGGCGCAGTTTTCCTGACGTGACTTTGGATATACAGGAATTTGCTGACTCAGAAGAGGTAAAGGGCCGGGCGGATTTGGGTGAGATTGACTTTGGTGTAATATTGGGCGGTGTGGAGGAAACTGGTCACGAGCTCTGTATCCTGCAGGATAATATGAGTGTCTGTCTGCATCCAGACCATCCGCTGGCAACCAAGAAAGAGCTTTCATTCCAAGAGCTGGCAGGAGAGAAATTTATCATGCAGCAGCCTAGAACCTACCAGTACCGTGAAGTATATTCCAGATGCAATGAGGCTGGTTTTGTGCCGGATGTGCTTCTCTGTACATCTCAGCTAAAAACAATCAAGCAGTTGGTGGCAAACAGCGAGGGCATTTCCATACTGCCTGATTTTGTGACCAGTGCAGAGACTATTTTCGTAAGGCGTCCCCTTTTGCCTGAGTTGGAAGTCAGGGTTTCTCTATATTGGGGTGAGCATCGATCCCTGTCTGTAGTAGATAACAGGCTTACCGGTTTTATGCGTCAGTATACTGACACAATTGAGTTTAAGGACCATTTCCGTCAGCACTGAAGTGGCAGGAGGTAACCTTTGCAGTTAAAACGTTTAGAAGCGTACGGATTCAAATCCTTTGCTGATAAAATAACCATAGATTTTGATGAAGGTATCACTGCCATAGTGGGGCCCAATGGCAGCGGCAAGAGCAATATTACTGATGCCATACGCTGGGTATTAGGGGAGCAGAATGTCCGTAATCTGCGTGGCGCCAAGGCTGAGGATATCATCTTTACCGGCTCTGCTTCCCGAAAGGCTTTGGGCCTGGCAGAAGTGTCCTTGTTTTTTGCTAATGATGGAACACTGCCGGTGGACTTCCGTGAAGTGGTGGTTACCAGAAGGCTGTACCGCAGTGGTGAAAGCGAATTTTATATAAACCGTTCCCGCTGCCGCCTGAAGGATATCTACAACCTTTTTGCGGATACAGGTATTGGTCATGATGGCATGAGCATCATTGGCCAGAACCGCATTGATGATATCCTGAACAGCAAGCCGGAGGAGCGGCGGCTGTTCTTTGAGGAAACGGCGGGTATTACTAAGTATCGCTCCCGCAAGCGGGAGACTGTGCGCCGCCTTACAGATACGGAAAGCAATCTGGTGCGTGTTCAGGACATTATCCAGGAGATAGAAAATCAGCTGGAGCCCTTGGCTAAACAGGCAGAGCGCACGCGAATCTATAATGAGCTGGCAGAGGAGCAGAAAAAGTGCAGGCTGACCCAGCTTTCCATGGATTTTGACCGGGAAAGCGGCCGCCAGCAGGAAAACAATGACAAGCTGCAGCAAAAGCGGGAGGAAGCCCTGGCTTGTGAGGCTGAGGTCAATAAGGTCGAAGCTCGCAGGGCAGAGCTGGGCCGTGATATCATTGGCCTGGAGCAGGCCATGCAGAATCAGGCTGGTGAGAGTGAGAAACTCCGTCAGAAGATGGAGGCTGCCAGCCGGGAAATGGCTACCCTGCAGGAACGGCAGGAGCAAAGTGAGGCGGCCAAAGGCCGTATCATGGCACGCCGTCAGGAACTTAACAGCCTGTTGGCCCGCAATGTGGCAGAATTGGCTGAGTTTGCAGCAGAGGAAAAGAGCAAGCAGTCTGATTTGCAGCTGGCCAAGGAGCTGCTGCAAAAGGAACGGGCAAAGGCCCTTTCGTATAAATCTGTCATTGCAGAAAAACAGAAGGCTGTAAATGAGGCCCGCGAGTATATGCTTGGGCAGCAGCGAAAGCTGGCATCCAGGCAGCAGGAATGTGCCATGCTGAAACGCATGCAGGAGGCCTATGAGGGCTTTGGCAAGGCTCCCAGAGCTGTGCTGAAGGCCAAAGCCCCCTGGCGCAAGGGCGTGGCAGGGGCTGTGGCGGAGCTCATAGATGTTCCTGCAGATTATGTAACTGCCATAGAGGTGGCACTAGGCGCCGCCCAGCAAAATCTGGTTACTGAGGATACAGAAACTGCCAAGCAGGCCATTGCCTTTTTAAAGCAACAGCATTTGGGCAGAGTGACCTTTCTGCCCTTGTCTACCATTGTGCAGCGTTCCATACCTGATGTGCAGGTGAAGGGAGAGCCAGGGGTGATTGGCTGGGCCAGTACCCTGGTGGGAGCAGATGAGCGCTATCGCAGGATAGCAGACTTTTTGCTGGCCAGGACCCTGGTGGTGGATACCCTGGACCATGCCTTGGCCTTGGCGCGCAGGCACAATCAGAAGCTTCGCATTGTTACCCTGACGGGAGAGCTGCTGAATCCCGGCGGGTCTCTGTCCGGTGGCGGACGAGGAAGCCAGGATGCAGGCTTTTTGAACCGAACTGCTGAGATAGAGGCCCTGCATCAAAAGATAGCGTCTCTGGAGCAGTCGGCAGAAGAGGCGGCACAGCAGCAACAGTCTGCCCAGAAAAGGCTGGAGGAGGCAAGGTTGGATGCAGAAAACCTGGCCGGACTTATACACCAGAGGGAAATCAAGGAGGCAGTGCTGCAGCAGGAAGCCCTGCGGGCCGGGGAACGGCTGGCAGCCTGTCGGGCGGAAAAGGCCCGGGGAGAAAAATCCCTGAAGGACAACGAGCAGGAAGAAAGGGATTTGGCTGAGGGACTGGCTGCCAGTCTGATGCGCCTGCAGGAACTGGAAAAAGCACAAAAGACCCTGGATAAGGAGTTCGCTGACAGCCAAAGTGCCCATGATGAACTCTACAAGAAGCGCATGGACCTTTTGACAGAGAGCCAGGAACTGGATAAGAGTGCCCACACAGCCAGCCGCCAGCAAAACAAAGTTCAGGAAGAAATTCATAAACTGGAGATTGTGGCTGCTAAGCTGGAAATGGTGCTGAATGAATGGCAGGAAAACATCCTAAGCGAATATGGCCTGACCCCGGACCGGGCCAGGGAGGAAGCGCTGGATATTGAGCCTGCTGTGCTGAAGAGGCGTCTGCAGGAGCTGTCAGGGAAAATCAGGGACCTTGGCCCGGTGAATCCTAACGCGCTGGAACAGTATGAGGAACTTTCCGGCAGGCATAACTTCATGCATAAACAGGCCTCTGATTTGGTGGAAGCCAAGGATAATCTCGAAAAGATATTGGCAGATATGGATGAGGCCATGTCCAAGCAGTTCAGTGAGGCTTTCGCCCAAATACAGGTTTATTTCAGCGATATTTTCACCCGCCTTTTTGGGGGGGGCGAAGCAGAGTTGAGGCTCACTGACAAGGACGATGTATTGAATTCCGGCGTGGATATCTTAGTGACACTGCCTCAGAAAAAACGGCAGAACCTTTCGGCCCTGTCAGGCGGAGAGAGAGCTTTGACGGTTATTGCTTTGTTGTTCTCTTTCCTGCGTTTCAAGCCTTCGCCCTTTTCGGTGCTGGATGAAATTGACGCACCTTTGGATGAGGCCAATGTGGTGCGTTTTGGTACTTTCCTGCGTGAGTTTGCGGAGGAAACCCAGTTTATTGTGGTGACTCACCGCAAGGGAACTATGGAGGCAGTGGATACCATGTATGGCGTTACCATTGAGGATGCAGGCGTTTCCCGCATTTTGTCGGTGAAGTTGGATGAACTTACGGATCAAGGATAAAGGAGATCGGAATGGGATTTTTTGACAAACTGAAAAAGGGCCTTAATAAGACCCGTGAAAACCTCACTAATAAGATAGAGAAGCTGGTTATCGGCTATGCTGATATAGATGATGACCTGCTGGATGAGCTGGAGGAAACCCTCATCATGGCTGATGTGGGAGTAAAGACCACCGATAAGCTGATGACGGCTGTCAGGAAGGGCATCAAGAAGAAGGAAATCAATTCGCCGGAGGATTTGAAGCCGTTCCTGCAAAAGGAGATTGCGGCTATTCTTACTGCTGGTGAGGAAAATGATACTACCCGTGTGGCAGCTCAGGGCCCTACGGTGCTGCTGACCATAGGTGTCAACGGTGCGGGCAAGACCACCACCATCGGCAAGCTCAGTGCCTACTATAAGGGCCAGGGCAAAAGCGTCATGCTGGCAGCGGCGGACACCTTCCGGGCGGCGGCCATAGACCAGTTGGAGGTATGGGGAGAGCGTACCGGTGCACGGGTCATCAAGCATGAGGAGGGCTCCGATCCCGCCGCTGTAGCCTATGATGCAGTCCAGGCTGCCAAGGCCCGGGGCATTGACGTGTTGATCATCGACACCGCTGGACGATTGCAGACCAAGTCCAACCTGATGCAGGAGCTGGAGAAAATCAATCGTGTCATTGGCCGTGAGATTCCCGGGGCTCCCCATGAGACCCTGCTGGTGCTTGACGCCACTACGGGGCAGAACGCCATCAGCCAGGCAGAGCTTTTCACCAAGGCTGCTCCCATCAGCGGTGTGGTGCTCACTAAGCTGGACGGCACCGCCAAGGGGGGCGTGGTTATTGGCATCAAGTCCGAGCTTGCCATGCCTGTGAAATGGATCGGCGTGGGTGAGGGCGTGGAGGATTTGCGTCCCTTCGTGGCCGAGGATTTTGCCAAGGCACTCTTTGAACAGGCTTAATTGAATAGCAAAGCAGCCTTCCCAGACTGTGCAAGCCCGGGAAGGCTGCTTTGCTTGTTACAGGCAAAATCATGTATGATGTTTTTGCTGCTTCAGATGATAAAGGGCGGCAGCCGCCTGCCCCAGGCAAAGTCCTCCGTCATTTGGGGGGACCAGACTGTGCTTCAGCACCTTGAAGCCAGCCTTTCTGAGTGCCTGCAGCACCATACGCATCAGCAGGTGATTCTGGAAGACACCGCCGGACAGGGCGACGGTGGCAAGGCCGGTCTGCTTGCGGGCCAGCTGGCAGGCTTCTGTAATCTGGGCCGCAAGGCCGGCATGAAATTTGAAGGCCAGCTTTTCCAGGTCTGCGCCTTCCTGCAGGCGTTCTTCCAGCAGTGACGCAAAGAGTTTCTCCGTAGGCAGCACAAAGGGAGCATCTGGCTGAACTTCGGGAGTCAAAGAAAACTTCTCTATTTCCAGTTGGGCAATATCTGTGCGGAGCATACCGCAGAAGCGGTTTTCATAAGCTTCTGCGGCAAACTCCAGATACATGGCAGCTTCACCCTCAAAGGTGGAGCTTTGGCGGATGCCCAGAAGGGCGCTGACCCCGTCGAAAAGCCTGCCAGCGCTGGTGGATTTGATGGCGTTGAGTTTTTTGTCTGCCATAAGGAACTGGGCTGCCAGTTCCTTTTCCGGGCAAAGCTGCAGCACTTCGTTGATTTTCCGTACCCTGTCCTGGTCTTTGGCTAGGCCATAGAGCAGGGCGATGGCGATGCGCCAGCCTTCCCTGGAGGCCTTGTCCCCGCCTGTCTGCAGGAAGGGGCGGATATGGCCCAGCCGCTCAAAGCCAAGATAATCGGCTGTTAATATCTCGCCTCCCCAGATAGTGCCATCTGTGCCATATCCTGTGCCATCGAAGGATACGCCAATCACCGGTTCCTGCCAATCGTTTTCTGCCAGGCAGGAGAGGATATGTGCATAATGGTGCTGAAGGGGCAGCAGGGGAAGCTTCAGCTCTTTGGCAACGGCAGTGGTGTTATAGCGGGGGTGCAGGTCACAGGCCACAATCTGAGGCGTGGTTTCCAAAAGCTCCGACATGCGCTGGAGGGATTCCCTTAGGGCTTTAACAGTGCGCAGGTCGCTCATATCCCCGATGTAGGGGGAGGGATAGAGAAGATTTCCCCGCCCCAGGCAGAAGGTGTTCTTCAGCTCTCCGCCAATTCCCAGCACTGCAGTGCCATGACCAAAATCACCATCCAGCATAAAGGGCAGGGGGGCATAGCCACGGCTGCGGCGTATCATGTATGGCTGGCCCTCCAGCCAGTCCATTACCGTGTCATCGGCCCGGAGCCTGATTTTGCGGTTGTGGGAAAGAATCATATCGCAAATGCCGGAGAGGGCTTCCTGAGCGTCTTTATCATTGCGGCAGATGGGGGCGCCGGAGGGGTTGCCGCTGGTCATGACCAGGCTGTCGGTGAAGGTAAGGCCGTCCGGGTAGTCAAAGAGCAACATTTGCACCGGGGCATAGGGGAGCATAACTCCCACTTTAGGATTGCCCGGGGCCACTTCCTTGGCCAGATGGCTGTCCAGACGGCGCTTCAGCAGCAGGATGGGTTTCTGATGTCCAGTAAGGATTTCCTCCTGTCCTGGCTCTATCAGGCATTCCCTTTCAATGGCAGCCATATCCTTCATCATCAGGGCAAAGGGTTTGAAGGGCCTGTGCTTTAGCTTGCGCAGCCTTGCTACAGCTTGGCTGTTATGGGCATCACAGGCAAGATGGAAGCCGCCTATGCCCTTGATGGCGGCTATGCCGCCCTCCATCAGGCAGCGGCGTACTTTTTTCAGAGCTTCTGCCCCACGTACTTCCGGCTCTTCCAGCAGATAAAGTTCTGGCCCGCAATTATTGCAGCATACAGGCTGGGCATCATAGCGACGGGTGGCAGAATCGTTATACTCCTGCGCGCAGTCCGGACACATGGGGAACTCCCCCATACTGGTGCGTTCCCTGTCATAGGGCATGGAGTCCAGGATGGTGAGTCGTGGCCCGCAGGCGGTGCAGTTGATAAAGGGGTGAAGGTAACGCCGGTCTTTGGGATTGAAAAGCTCGGCACGGCACTTGTCACAAGTGGCAATATCCGGGGAAACAAAGATTTCGCCCTGTTCCTTGGCACTTTCTATGATTTCAAAACTTTGAAACTCCTGCTTTTGGTCTGCTTCTGTTGTTTCTACCTTCAGGATGGCAGCTCGTTCCGGAGGGCGCTCTTCCAGAGCCTGGAAGAATGCTTTTATATTATCTGTTTCTCCCTGGGCAAAAATCTCCACATAGGGTCCCTTGTTGCAGACATTGCCATAAATTCTGAATTCAGCAGCCAGACGGCTGACAAAGGGGCGGAAGCCTACTCCCTGAACAATGCCGAAGACTTTGCTGTGATAAAGTGCCATCTCAGTCACTCCTAAAATATGCTAGTTAAATATGATTATACTAGCTTTTAGCAGGGACGGCTACCAAAATAGCTTTAGAAGTTGTATAATTAAAAAATATGGGCCGTTTCTCGGCTCAACTGAAAAAAATAGGCTGTAAAGGGAGTACGGGCAATATGGTCTTTCCTTTACCGGCATTCAGCAAAGGAGCCTGTTATGACCCAGTTTGATAAGCGCAATATATCCATGATGATGGATTTCTATGAGATGACCATGGCCTATGGTTATTTCAATGATCATGATACTGATACCAAGGTGGTTTTTGATGTCTTTTACCGTCAGAACCCGGATGGGGGCGGTTTTGCCATCTTTGCCGGATTGGAGCAGGTCATTGAGTATGTGGAGAATATGCGTTTCTCTGAGGAGGATATTGAGTACTTCCGTCAGCAGAATATGTTTTCTGAGGAGTTCCTGGCCTATCTGCGGGATTTCCGCTTCCACGGGGACATCTATGCCATGCCCGAGGGCACGGTGATGTATCCCAATGAGCCAGTGCTGACGGTGGTAGGCTCTCTCATTGATGCCCAGCTGGTGGAGACGGCTATTCTGGCCCAGATCAACCATCAGTCCCTGATCGCCACCAAGGCCCGTCGTATTGTGAAGGCGGCCGGGGAGGGCAGGGCGGTATCCGATTTTGGCGCCCGCCGGGCTCATAATATGGATGCCGCCACCTATGGGGCCAGGGCTGCCTATATCGGCGGCGTAGTGGGGACGGCTACGGTCTCTGCAGGCCAGATGTTTGATATACCCGTCAGCGGCACTATGGCCCATAGTTGGGTGATGTTCTACGGGGATGAGTTCGAGGCCTTCAAGCACTATGCAGAGAACTATCCTGATGCTACAGTGCTTTTGGTGGACACTTACGATGTCATACACTCTGGCATTCCCAATGCTATTCGGGTGGCCAAGGAAGTATTGGAGCCCATGGGCAAGCGCTTGAAGGGTATCCGCATTGACTCAGGCGATTTGGCTTATCTTTCTAAGCGGGTGCGCAAGATGCTGGATGAGGCTGGCCTGGAGGACTGCATGATTGTGGTGTCCAACAGTTTACCATCGCTTCTCTGCTGAGCCAGGGCGCCTGCATTGACAGCTTCGGCGTGGGCGAGCGTCTGATTACCGCTAAGTCCGAGCCTGTTTTCGGCGCTGTTTACAAGCTGGCAGCAGTTGGTGAGAATGGCAATTTCTCTCCCCGTATCAAGGTTTCCGAGAATGTGGAGAAGATTACAAACCCAGGCCTTAAGGACCTTTACCGGGTCTATGACCAGGATGGCCATGCAGTGGCGGATATGCTGGCTGTCTGCGGGGAGACCATTGATATGGAGCAGCCCTTCCGCTATGTGGACCCCCAGAAGCCCTGGAAGAACCGCAATTTTGAAGGCTGCACTGTGAAGAACCTGCGCCGTCTCTATGTGCAGGATGGCAAGCGCACCCAGGAACTGCCCACCCTGGGTGAGATTCGCAACTATGTGAAGGCTCAGCTGAATGACGAAATTTGGGAGGAAGAGCAGCGTTTTGAGAATCCCCATCGCCACTATTTGGATATGACGCCGGACTACTATGAGATGAAGATGGAACTGCTGTCCGAGACCAGGAAGCAGCACGGCTGAGGAGAATGCGATGAATACAGGCAAAACAAAGAACCTGGGGGTAATGGGCTGGCCTATTGCCCATTCCCTTTCTCCGGCTATGCAGCAGGCGGCCATTGAGAAGGCAGGCATAGATTACAGCTACATTGCCCTGCCTGTAGAGCCCCAGGCATTGCCCCAGGCTGTGGCAGGGCTCAAGGCCCTGAACTTCCGGGGCTGGAATGTAACCATTCCTCATAAGACTGCTATTATGCCCCTATTGGATGAGATAGACGAGGATGCTGCCGTTATCGGGGCGGTCAATACCGTGTTAAACGAGGATGGCAGACTCAAAGGATATAATACGGATATACTTGGCTTTCTAAGGCCTTTGCAGGAGCAGGGAGTGGCACTTGAGGGGGCTAAAGTCCTTATCCTGGGGGCGGGCGGTGCTGCCCGGGCTGTTCTTTGGGGGATGCTGAGAAACAAGGTTGCTTCTGTAGTTTTGGCTGTGCGCACGCTAGAGAAAGGGGAGGCCCTTGCCCAGGAGTTCAGGCAACGCACCCAGGTGGAGATTAACGTCTGCGCTTTTGGCAGTGAAGTCTTCTGTCAGGCTCAGGCCCAAGCGGATCTTTTGGTGAATACTACTCCTTTGGGGATGACACCCAAGGTTGATGCGGCACCGCCGGTTAATTGGGAACTGGTGAAGCCCACGGCTTTTGTCTATGATATTATTTATACCCCGGCAGAGACCCGCTTCCTGCGGGAGGCCAGGGAACACGGTTGTCCTACCCAGAATGGCGAGCACATGCTGGCTGGGCAGGGGGCGGCAGCGTTGGCTCTTTGGACTGGTATTGAGCCAGATGCAGATTGCATGTGTATGGCCCTTAGGCAGGAACTGGAAAAGAAAGAACAATAAGATGAAGCAATGGAGGATTCTATGCTTAAAGTATATAACACACTGACACGGCAGAAAGAGGAGTTTAAGCCCCTGAAGGAAGGGGAGGTCAGCATTTACTGCTGTGGCGTGACCCCATATAATGACCCGCATATCGGCAATGCCCGTCCTTTTGTGACCTGGGATGTAATCCGCCGTTACTTTGACAAGCATGGGATGAAGGTCAATTACATCCAAAACTTTACTGATGTGGATGACAAGATTATCAACACGGCCAACAAAGAGGGCGTGACATGGAAGGATATTTCCGACCGCTATATCAAGTCATACTTTGAATCCATGGATGCCCTGAATGTGCGTCATGCAGATGTGTACCCCAGGGTCAGCGAGACTATGGAGGACATAGTGGCCATGGTGCAGAAGCTGGTGGACACTGGCTATGCTTATGCCCTGGACAATGGCGATGTTTTCTACAGTGTGGAGAAGTTCGCCGGTTATGGCAAGCTTAGCGGCAGAAAGCTGGAGGATATGCAAGCTGGCGCCCGCATCGAAGTGGATACCCGCAAGCACCATCCCATGGATTTTGCCCTTTGGAAGGCTGCCAAGCCTGGCGAGCCTGCCTGGGACAGCCCTTGGGGCAAGGGTCGTCCCGGTTGGCACATTGAGTGCTCCACCATGTCCCTGAAGTATCTGGGAGAGAAGTTTGACTTCCACGGTGGCGGCAGCGATCTGATTTTCCCGCATCATGAGAACGAGATTGCCCAGTCCCAGGCCTGCCTGAAGGACGAGCATAGCTTTGCCCAGTATTGGCTTCACAACGGCTTCATCACCATTCATGATGAGAAGATGTCCAAGTCCAAGGGCAATTTCTTCACGGTGAAGGACATCCTGAAGAAGTATCCCGGTGAGGTGGTACGCTTCTTCATTCTCCAGACCCATTACAGAAGCCCGCTGGACTTCAGCGAGGAGCGCCTGGCAGAGGCCCAGACCAGCCTTGGCCGCCTGCAGAATACCAAGGAGTGCATTGAGGAGCTGCAGGCTAAGGATGGCCAGGGTGACAGCGCCAGGGAACTGGCAGAGAAGGCCCAGGCTCTATGGCAGGCTTTTGATGAGGCCATGGAGGATGATTTCAACACAGCTTTGGCCATCAGCCAGCTTTTTGCCCTGTCCAAGGAAATCAACATCTACTACCAGGATGTGACTGCCGGCAAAACCGGCTTTGACAAGGCTGGCTTCCAGCAGGCTGCCAGTGTTTACGCTGACATGGCTGCTGTCATCGGCCTGTTCGAGCAGCAGGAAGAAGCTCAGGATGACGGCCTCACGGACAAGCTCATGGACATCATCATCGGCCTGCGCCAGGATGCCCGGAAGGAGAAAAACTGGGCCATGGCGGACAGAATACGCGATGAGCTCAAAGAGGCCGGTGTGGTCTTGGAGGATACGAAGAACGGGGTGCGGTGGAAGAAAGCATGAAGTTCGATCATTTCAAACTGCTGGTGGACATGATGTTCCAGCCCGATGGGCAGGGGGGAGTCAGCCAGAAGTATGATTCTGTAGACGTAAGTCAGCTGAATCCTTTGGTCTTGGCTTATGTAGGTGATGCCTATTTTCACCTTTTTGTGCGTACCCGCCTGCTGTCCTATGAGCAGTCCAAGGTCCAGGCTTTGCATTCCTTCAGTGCCCAGATTGTTTCCGCTGCCTGGCAGTGCAAAGCATATCAGGGTATTGAAGATATGCTGACAGAGAAAGAAAAGGGCATTTATCGTCGGGGGCGTAATGCCAAGAGTCATGCGCCCCGCAGCGCCAGTGTGGCGGAATACCATGCCAGCACCGGTTTTGAGGCCCTGCTGGGCAGCCTCTATTTGACGGAGCAGAATGAGCGCCTGTATGAGATTGCTGAGGCAGCCTTCCAGGTGATTTCCAAGGCCATGATGCAGGAAATACAGGAAAAGAAACAAAGTTGACAGGAGAGTTTTTGCATAGATGATCAAGGTAAAACTTTTGGAATATACCCCGGAGCCGGAGCGCGTGGTGGCTATGGCCGCCCGTCTCTGCTATTCTGCTGCCGGGGCCGAGGAGCTTAGCGAGAGGTTGTCGGAGGAGCAAGTGAAGAAGATGGTTAAGAAGATGGTGGCCCTTGGCCATGCCTCTACCATCGAGCATGTATCCTTCACCTTTGGTATCGAGGGCGTCAGCCGGGTGCTGACCCATCAGCTGGTGCGTCATCGCATTGCCTCTTATGATCAGCAGTCCCAGCGCTATGTTGCTTCCCATGGTTTCCAGTACATTACGCCGCCTACCATCGAGGAGAAGCCGGAAGCCAAGGAGCGTTTTGACAAGCTGATGGCTGAGATACGCTCGGCTTATGATGATTTGGTGGAGATGGGCATTCCCAAGGAGGATGCCCGCTATGTGCTGGCTAACGCCGCCGAGACTAAGATCCTGGTGACCATGAATGCCCGTACTCTGCTCCACTTCTTCAACCTGCGCTGCTGCAACCGGGCCCAGTGGGAAATCCGGGACATGGCCTACAAGATGCTGGCTGAGGTGAAGAAGGTGGCGCCCACCCTCTTCCACAATGCAGGTGCTTCCTGTGTGAATACAGGCCGCTGCCCTGAGGGGGAACTTGCCTGCGGCAAGTTTGCCGAGATGATGAAACTGCGTGAGGACTGAGGCAGATGAGAGAGCAGGAAAAGAAGAGAGGCGGCAGCCGCAAGGCCGTCCGTGGCGAGGAGAGAAAATCCTTCTCCGGCCAGAAGGAAAAGCCCCGCAGGGAGCGTCCGGCACAGAAGCCTGTGAGGCCTCGGGTGGAACCACAGGAACTTCCCGATGATGTATTGGTAGGTCGTAATGCTGTGACGGAAGCACTGAAAGCAGGTCGCGGCATCAACAAGATACTGCTGGCTGAGGGGGACAAGGAAGCCTTTGCTTCTGAAATCATGAATCTGGCCAAGGAGCGGAAAATCATCTGCCAGTTCGTGGAACGCAGCAAGATAGAAGCCATAGCGGCAGGCCATCGCCATCAGGGGGTGTTAGCCTATGTAGCTCCTGTGGAATATGCTGAGTTGGAGGATATCCTGAAGGCGGCAGAGGAAAAGGGGGAGGCTCCCTTCCTGCTGCTTTTGGACGAACTGGAGGATCCTCACAATCTGGGGGCTCTGCTGCGCACAGCAGATGCCACCGGCGTCCATGGGGTGTTGATTCCCAAGCATCGCAGCGTGCCCCTTAATGCCACGGTGGCCAAGACCTCTGCCGGGGCCATAGAGTATGTGCCTGTGGCTCGCATCGGCAACATCGCCCAGACTTTGAAAGCCTTGAAGGAAAAAGGCTTCTGGGTCGCAGGGGCAGATATGGACGGCGCCCAGACGTATTATGAGGCAGACCTTACTGGCTCGTTGGTCTTGGTAGTGGGAAGCGAAGGACGGGGGATGAGCCGCCTTACCAAGGAGGCCTGTGACTTTATTGTCAGCATGCCTATGGTGGGGAAGATCAACTCCCTGAATGCTTCTGTGGCAGGTTCTATCTTGATGTATGAATCCATGCGCCAGAGGCTGGCCAAGCAGAGTAAATGAGTTTTGGAAAGGAGGGCTGTATGGGCAAGCAGCGTGAGTATTACCTGATTGACGGCTATAATGTCATCAATGCCTGGCCGGAGCTGAAAGCCCTGCAGCAAAACCTTTCTGAGGCAAGGGACAAGCTTGTGCACATTTTGACTGAATATGCAGCCTACGAAAAGTATGATTTAACCATTGTCTTTGATGCACTTTTCACAGAGGATGAGGAACACAGGGAAAGGGTCAATGACCATACGGAAATCATTTATACTGGTGCAGGGGAGACAGCGGACAGCTGCATTGAAAGGATGGCTTACGAACTGGTTCGCCGCGGCAGGGAAGTTCACGTGGTGACCTCAGACGGAGCTGAGCAGAGTGTGGTCCTGGGCGTAGGAGCGTATCGCATACCTGCTTCTGAACTGTACAGGCATGTAAGGCGTACCAAAAAGCAGCTGCAGAAGGAGTATCTGGAGGAAGTTACTTTGCCTTTGACGCGCCTGGCTGTCAGGGACAGGCTTGACAAGGATACGGCTGCTAAGTTGGATGCTTTGCGCAAGGGAAAATGAGCAAAGGTTTCTTAGCCTTGACTGTCTGAAATTAAAAAGGTATAATTTTTCTTAGCGAAGGGTTAAAGCAAGGCTATCTAGCAATAGACAGAGCAGAGGATGCACAAGGCACTTGAGTAAAGGGGAACATCCGATGGAAGCAGAATCGACTATGCAAAACTCACTGGAAGATTCCTATAGTGAATTCGCGGATCTCACGGATGAGGAAGTCCTGCTGGAGATCAAGGATAATAATAATAAATCGGCACTTGATTATCTTATTAACAAGTACCGTAACTTTGTGCGGGCCAAAGCGCGCTCCTATTTCCTAATAGGAGCAGACCGGGAGGATATCATTCAGGAGGGCATGATTGGCTTTTATAAGGCTATTCGTGATTTCCGTAATGATAAATTGTCTTCTTTCCGTGCCTTTGCGGAGTTGTGTGTGACCCGTCAGATTATCACTGCCATCAAAACAGCTACCAGGCAGAAGCATATACCGTTGAATTCCTATATATCCCTTAATAAGCCAATTTATGATGAGGATTCAGATAGGACTTTGCTGGATGTTCTTTCGGGAGCCAAGGTTTCGGACCCTGAGGAGCTGGTTATCAGCAGGGAAGAGTTTTTGGACATCGAAAAGAAGATGGAAGAGATTCTCTCTGATTTGGAATGGCGGGTGCTGATGAGCTATCTGGATGGCAAGTCATATCAGGAAATTGCCGAGGATTTGAATCGCCACGTGAAGTCCATAGACAATGCTTTGCAGCGTGTTAAACGCAAGCTGGAAAAGTACATGGAGAATCGGGGGGATGACCTCGATATCAGCACGGTATATAAAGGGCTTTCTTCTATCAACAGGCGCCTGCGGGGTGTTATGGATGATGGTTTGCAGGATTAATATGGCCCTCGCTATTATTTGAATATATCAAATGCAAGTATAGTCATATATTCGATATGGAGGGTTTGCCCTAAGCGGGGCAGACCCTTTTCATATATTTCATTTCTATTTTTACATGGAGGGATTTTCATGAAGAATTGGCAAAAAATGCTGGTGGCCTCTTTGGCCTGCTCAGCAGCTTTCGGACTGGCTCAGCCTGGCGTTGAGGCGGCCTACCAGCTGAATCCTGAGGTCAAGACCGCTACTCCGGCTCTCAAGACTGCCTCCCAGATTGGTGTGCTTTCCTACGAGAACCCCGAGTTGCAGAACCTGGCCAATAAGGATGCCATTGTGGTGATGAGCTTTGGCACCACCTTCAAGGACACCCGTGAGAAAACCATCGATGCAACGGTTGAGGCTATCAAGGCTCAGCATCCTGGCGTGAAGGTTGTGACGGCTTTCACTTCCCACATCATCATTGACCGCGTAAAGGCCAATGAGGGCATCACTTATCCGACTCCGGAGCAGGCTCTTGACCAGCTCAAGGCAGAAGGCTACAGCCGCGTGGCTTTGGTGAGCCTGGATGTGATTCCCGGTATGGAATACAGCTACAACACGGGCGTGTTCCATCATTACAAGAAGCAGTTCAAGAAGATGACCTGCGGCACTTCCCTCATGTACTGGCAGGGCCAGGAGGAGCAGGCTGACGATGTGGCTGAGACCATCGAGGCTCTGGCTACCCAGTTCCCCAAGCAGGGCAAGCAGGATGCTATCCTCATCATGGCACACGGCACGCCCCAGATTTCCAACGCCTATTATTCCGTCATTCAGGCTAAGCTGGATGAGATGGGCTACAAGAATGTATATGTCTACACCGTGGAGGGCTGGCCCAACCTGGAAACTGTATTGCCGAAGCTCAAGAAGAACGGCATCAAGCACGTGACCCTCATGCCCATGATGATGGTGGCTGGCGATCATGCCAACAATGACATGGCTGGCGATGAGGAAGATTCCCATAAGTCCATCCTGGAGAAGGAAGGATATAAGGTAGATGCCTACATCCACGGCATTGGCGAGAACAAGGCTGTTCGCGGCCTCTTTGTGAAGCGTGCTGATGATGCCTGGAATGCTCTTGAAGGAAAATAATTATTTTCTGAGGAACATCCCTTAAAAAGAAATGAAATGTATGAGGAAAAGCCCGGCAGAGGAGAAGACTCCCGCCGGGCTTTTTACGTGTACCTATGGATTATTTCTTCAAGGCTTCCTTAAGGATCTCGGTGGTAGCCTGCTGTACCACGCGCATCACATCCTCAAGAAGGGCGTTGTACAAATCGCCGCCGTCTACGACACCCCGTCCATTCTCCGTAACGAAGAACTTCTTGGGATGCTCATTGGCCTCATAAGCCTCCTTGAGTTTGTCCTGCACCAGCTTTTCAATTTCCTGTGCTGTCATTAGAGTCACCTCGCTTTACCATAAACTTCACTTATTATTATACGACAAAATATGACATTTTTCCTTGTTTATAAGAAAAAAATTTAGTAATCTAGGAAAAGAGAGGTGATTGGTGTTGGAAAAGTCAAAAAGATTTTACTTTCTGGACAATCTCAAATGGTTCATTATCTGGTTGATGGTAGTCTTTCATGCAGCTATGTGTTACATGGCTTATGCACCGGAATGGTGGTATGTGGTTGACAAGGCTGAACAGTCATTTTTGGCCACGGCATTTGTGTGCTGGGCGGATGTCTTTATCATGCCGGTCATGTTTTTCGTGTCTGGTTACTTTGGTCTGAACTCCCTGAACCGCTATGACTGTGGACGGTTTTGGCTTAGGAAATTCAGGCGGATTATTTGTCCCTGGCTCTTTGGCGCTATCTTTATAGCGCCCTGGGTTACATATATTATTCTGGCCAGCCGTGGCTCCGCCATGGGGTTCTGGGAGTTTTATACCACTCTCTTCTGGGGGATTATGTATCAACAGGCACAGTACTGGTATTTAGGAGCGTTGACGGCCCTTTATGTGCTGCTGACCATATCGACTATGGTAGCGCCTGCTGTTAAGGGACGGGGGGCGGCAAAAGAGCCTGGGGCGGTTTTTTTTGTGGCTCTTTTGCTCGTATGTGCCCTGAGTATTGGCCAGGTAAGCAGTTATATGCATCCTGATACTTGGACCTTCTTTGCTTACATCCTGGTATTGCAGCCTGTGCGAATTATCAGCTATATAGCTGTGTTTTTTGCCGGCGCCTGGGCCTGGAAATGCCGGTGGTTTGAGGAGGGCGGTTATTGTCCCGCAGCCTCCCGATGGGGGCTTCCCTTTCTGTTGGCAGGGGGCATTTACCTTTGGCAGAAACTTTATCTGGCCTATTGCGGGATTGAGCCTTGGCAGGTAGTCTGGGTGGGAGCCTTTTGTCAGGCATCTTTTACTTGTGCAGCACTGTTCTTCTTTCTGGGCTTGTTTAAGCATTTTTTTGATTTCACAAATACCATCTTGTCTGAGCTTTCTGCTACGTCATATTCTGTATATTACCTGCACATGCCGGTGCTCTTCTGTATTGCCTGGGCCTTTGTGGGGATAGCTGTGGATGTTTACGTCAAATATATTTGCGTGTGTGTGTTGACATTGGGGACATGTTTTCTGCTTAGCAAATACGCCTTGAAGAAGATTCTGTAGCCTGAGAGGAAATACAGAGCAATACTTTGGGATTTTGTGATATGTTGTCTGTATGTCTATTGCGCTTTTATCTATAGAATGTTACAATTCTACATGAGTGTTACATTGTGATAGAACATTGGTGCTTTGGCACTGTATCTGATACTGATGAAAGAGGCGATTGACTTGAAGTATAGCAGCACCAGAGGCAAGGCGGAGGTTTGTGATTCTGCGCAGGCTATTGTAAGAGGCTTGGCGGCAGATGGCGGTTTGTTTGTGCCGGAGGCCTTTCCGCAGCTTTCCATGGCGGAGATTGAGGCTATGGTTCCCCTCAGCTATGAGGAACGGGCAATAAAGGTGCTTTCCCTCTTTTTGACAGATTATACCAAAGAGGAACTTACGGACTGTGTAGTCAAGGCTTATGGTGGTGGCAAATTTGATACGGAGAAGCGTGCTCCGCTGAAGTCCATGGATGGGCTGCATGTGCTGGAGCTTTGGCATGGTCCCACCAGTGCTTTTAAGGATATGGCCCTTCAGCTTTTGCCGCAGCTTCTGAGTACTGCCCTGCCCAAGGGGGATGTGCAGGATGAGGTCATGATACTGGTGGCAACCTCCGGTGATACGGGGAAGGCTGCCCTTGAAGGATTCCGGGATGTAAAGCAGACTAAGATCATGGTCTTCTATCCAGAGAATGGTGTGAGCCGTATCCAGCAACTGCAGATGCTGACTCAGCAAGGTGGGAATGTCAGCGTGGTGGCAGTGAAGGGAAATTTTGATGATGCCCAAAGCGGTGTGAAATCTATTTTTTCCGATAAGGCCTTTGGTGAGAAGCTAGCGAAAAAGGGCGTGCGTCTGTCTTCAGCCAACTCCATTAACTGGGGAAGATTAGTACCGCAGATTGTATATTATTTCAGTGCCTATG
>CAJOIN010000042.1 GCA_905234515.1 uncultured Selenomonas sp. | reverse complement strand
GATGATTATGCGCTTTTCATCAAACGGTTCTTGACGGGGAAGGTATGGCTGGAGGAGGTGCGGGCAGAGCTTGCCGCGCAGCTGCGCAAGCTGGAAGAGGCAGGACTGAGGCTCACCCATGCGGACAGTCACCAGCATCTGCATACTTTGCCGGGGATTATTGATTTGGTGCTGGACCTTTCCAGTGCTGCTGGCATCAAGGCCGTACGTACGCCGCGCACACAATTATTTTGTGGGAAATTTGGCGGTGTGGGCCAGCTGGTAGGCCGCTTGGGACTGGGGACACTGGCCCGGCTGGCAGCGGTCAAAGCCCGCAGGAAAGGGCTGGCCACCTCCGACTATTTTGCAGGTATCGTTGATGGTGAGGCCGTTTCGGAAGCTTATCTGCTGGAGATAATACGGGGAATGAAGTCCGGGGCCACAGAGGTTATGATGCACCCTGGCACGGATAATGGTGTGCTGATACCTGCCTGTGGCTGGGAGCATGATTTCGAGGCTGAGCTGAAGGCTATTGTGTCCCCTCAGGTCCGTCAGCTGGCAGCTGACGGCCAGGTGGAAATCACGAATTTCCGCGCCCTGTATGGTGCTGATTGAGGAGAATGGTATGGAAAGAATAACGATAATCGTGCCCTGCTATAATGAGCAGGAGGTCGTGGAGGCATTTCATACTGAGGTATCACGCGTCCTGCAGGATGTGGCTGACTGTGAATTTGAATACCTGTTTATCAATGATGGCAGCACAGATGACACACTGGATTTGCTAAAGAAAATGGCAGAGCGGGAGAAGTCTGTGAACTACCTTAGCTTGTCACGGAATTTTGGCAAGGAGGCCGCCATGATGGCAGGGCTTGATCATGCGGAAGGTGATGCAGTCATCATCATGGATGCAGATCTGCAGCACCCGCCTGAGATGATTCCTGAGATGATTGATTGGTGGCATAGGGGCTACGATGATGTTTGTGCCAAGCGTACAGACCGGACTGATGAAACCTGGTTCAAGCGCCATATGGCCAATCTTTTCTATCGCTGCCTGCAGGCGGTGTCCAAATTCAGGGTTCAGCGGGATGTGGGAGATTTCCGCCTGCTGGATAAGCGTTGCGTGGCGGCATTGCGTATCATGCGTGAGAACCAGCGCTTTACCAAGGGAATGTTTACCTGGGTGGGGTACCGCAAAAAGGAGATTCCCTTTCAGGTGAGGCCCCGTAAGGCGGGGAAAACCTCCTGGAGTTATCTGGCCCTTTATAATCTGGCAGTGGAAGGCTTGACTTCCTTTACAACAGCGCCTTTGCGTCTGACCACGATACTGGGGTTAGGTGTGTCCCTTTTGGCTATGTTCTACATGTGCTGGGTTCTTTTCAATGCCCTTTGCTATGGCGACCCTGTGGCTGGTTACCCGACCCTGATGACGGTGATGCTCTTCCTTGGGGGAGTGCAGCTGCTCTCCTTGGGTATTATTGGCGAATACCTGGGCAGGGTATTCATGGAAAGCAAGCAACGCCCCATCTATTTGGTGGATGAGCATAATGGAAAAAAAGTAATATATGGCAGTCCGGAGGACCGCTTGCCGAAGGATTTTGATAATAAGAGACAGGGAGTGTGAGGATTTGTCCCAGAACAAGAATTATTTATGGCAGAGTTTGCTGGTTTTGGCAGTGATTTTTTTGTTGATGTTTGTGCTGAACCAGTTGATGCCTATTCATCGTGACGATTATGATTACTCTATGATATGGATGACATCGGAGCACATTGCTTCTTTGCAGGATGTGGTACAGTCTGCGTATCGCCATTATTTCCTGCACGGTGGGCGTATGTTTACGGTCTTTTGTTTGGATCTCTTCCTGTGGCATGTTTGTAGCGTTGGTGTTGTTGCTGTATTTTCACGCCCGCCGTTCCGTTGAATGGCGTAAGGAGCCGATGATGCTTGCAGCTACGGGCTTGCTGGCCTGGCTGTCCTTTCCCCACTTTGGCGAGGTGGCTGTCTGGAAAAGCGGCTCCACGGTTTACCTTTGGTCGGCGGTTCCTGTTGCCTTGTTCTTGCTGCCCTATAATCTTTCCCTGGCGAAGGGGGAACCTGCCTTGGGCAGATGGTGGTTGCTGCCTATGTTCCTGTTGGGCATTATTGCCGGCTGGTCGGTGGAAAATCTGGCTGTGACGGTAGTGTGGCTGACGGCGGGAATCAGCTGGTACCTGCGCCGCCATGGTGCTATGGCTGCCTGGATGCCGGCAGGCTGGTTCGGGGCCTTGCTTGGGCTGATCGGTCTGGTGGCAGCACCGGGAAATTTTGTCCGCTATGATGAACAGGGCAGCGGCAAAGGGATACTTAAACATATTGGCAACCAGTTTGCAGGCAATGGGGAAATGCTGCTTTATATTCTGCCGCTTATCCTGTTGCTGCTTTGTGCCTGGCGTGTTTTCAAAATGGTGCTGGCAGAGCGCAAGGGCTGCAGGGTAGAGCGGGAACAGGTATCCTTGAGCAGGGGCCAGTGGGCGCTGTTGGGGATTATTGCCCTGCTGGTTGTTTCATATTTTAACGGCAGCTTTGTGGCTTGGACGGTACGGGACGTGCTGTATGCTGTGGTGATGGTGCCCCTGGGGCTCACCAAGCAGAAAACCATTGACCATTTTGACAACCTGTTCAAGGGCTTCGATGAGATGGCTGTCTACTGGCTGACCATATTTTTTGTCTATGCGTTGGTTAAAAAGCATTTGGGCCTGTCCTCAGCGGTTATAGCCATGCTGAATGAAAAGGTCAAGGCCCGGGAAGTTTGGGAAGCTTTCACGTCAGTGCGCTATGCTGGCTGCCTCTTGGTGCTGGCACTGCTCAACAACATGGTTATGCTGGGGGCGCCTACCTTCCCGGCCCGGGTCACCTTCAGCTCTGTTGCCATGATTATTATTGCTACGGTAGCCATTCTGCGTGAGCAGCAGATTAGGGAGTATTTTGCTGCACACGCCAGGAAGGTGCTGGGGGCTGGCGCTGTGGGGTTGGCTGCCTTTACTCTGTCGGCCGCTGTGCTTGTTACCTACACCATGCGGCAGGAAAATGATATGCGCATTGCCATTGTGCAGGAGGCTGCAGCCAAGGGAGAGCCCATTGCGTATATGGAGCCCATTCAAATGAAGAACCGTGCCCTGCGCCATGTGTTCTTTGTGGACTTCGACAACGGTGTGACTAAGAATGGTCTCTGCAAGTACTATGGCATTGAAGATATCAAAGTGAATATGGAAAATGCGTCCCTCCGTTGAGGTCGGGGCGTTGATGATAACCGGCGGGAGCTATATGCTTTCGCCGGTTTTTGCATATCAAAAAGGAGCTGCCAATGGCAGCTCCTGCTTTTTCTTATGGAGCGGGCAATGGGAGTCGAACCCACCTCTAAAGCTTGGGAAGCTTTCATTCTACCGATGAACTATGCCCGCAAATAACTGACTTGAACATTCTACCATAGACAGCAAAAAAATGCAAGGTGTCCACGAAGAAAGTTCTTGCCGTCAAAGGTTTCTGTGGGGTATAATTAAGCTGAGGGAGGAGTTTTTGCTAGCAGGCGGAGATAAGGCTTTGGCGCTTTTCCCGCTTGGACGATTCCCCAGGGTGCATGGGCTGGGCGATCCGCCCCGCAGGGACGTGGCGGCGCAGGGAGCTTGTGCCATGATATAGCTTATAAGCAAAGAAAGGATGATGCTTATGACGATCGGGGGAGTAAATACCCTCAGCACCCTTAACAGCACTCAGAAGGCCATGAATAGCAGTATCCAGAAGATTGCCACCGGGTCAAAATTCCCCAGCGCAGGGAGTGGCCCCGCCGAGTATGGCATACTTCAGCGGATGTATTCAAATGCCGGTGCTATCAGTCAGTCAAATGCCAATACCCAGACGGCCAGTTCCATGCTGAAGACAGCTTCCGGGGCTACGGAGAATATAGTGAACTCTCTGTCCGGCCTGCGCGAGCAGCTGCTTCAGGCAGCCAATGGCACCAATGGGGAGGCAGATTTGGCGACCCTTCAGAATTCCGTGAACCAGACCATCTCTACCATCGACAACACGGCTAATGGGGCTACCTACAATGGCAAGCAGCTTTTGGACGGCAGCCAGAGCGTTACCGTGGCCGGTGCTGACGGCTATGAGAATGTGGAGCTGGGGAACCTGAGCTCCCAGGGGTTGGGACTGACGGACAGTGAAGGCAACTCCACCATTGACCTGAAGGATTCCGGTTCTTTGGCTTCGGCTTTGGACAAAGTGGATTCGGCGCTTAATGCCGCCCTTGACCAGGCCACCAGCCTTGGCGCTGCCCAGCAGGGCATGGAGTACCAGTCCGCCAACTATACCACCCAGGAGACCAGTCTCTATGACTCCGCCTCCACCATGGGGGACACGGATATTGCTGCTGAGGTGACAAAACTGAAGAGTGCCAGCACCCAGAACCAGCTGGCTCTTTACGCAACCAAGATGCAGAATTACAATCGTGCCAGTGTTCTTTCGCTTTTGAGTTAAAGCGAACTTTCTGCCCTCGCCATGGCGGGGGCTTTTTTATATTGAAGAATTCCCTGCAATCAAGTAGAATATATGTAGCAAATAAGGACGGCAATTATAGAAGGGGAAGCATAATGAAGCATGTGGTAGTGGATTTGGAAATGAATCCCGTGGACAGGGAATATAAGGAAATCAAAAAGAAGCTCAGCGGGGAAATCATCGAAATCGGGGCTGTGCGGCTGGATGAGAACTTCCGGCAGGAGGCGGAGTTCCGCTGCTATGTGGCGCCGGAATATGGCGTTATCAAGAAGCATATCACGGAGCTTACGGGCATTACCCAGGAGATGGTGGCTGGCAGCTCCCACTTTGGGGAGGCTTTTCATGCTTTTGTGGAGTGGATTGGGGAAGAGGAAACGAAAATTTACTCCTGGAGCATGTCGGATATCAGGCAGCTTCGCAAGGAATGCCGGCTGAAGCTGGAGAATTTTGATACGAACTGGCTGGACAGCCGCTGGGTGGATTTGCAGAAGGCCTTTGATGACCGCATTGGCCTTCACAACAGCTTGGCCCTGAAGCATGCTTTGGGAGCCATGAACAAGGATTTCGAGGGCACAGCCCATACGGCCCTGGATGATGCCATCAATACCAGCGCTATTCTTACCCTGATGCAGGATGATGAGGAATTCCAGCGGGTCATGAAGCCGGTGATGGACGTGCTGCGTCCCAAGGAGGAGCTGGAGACCTCCATTGCAGACCTTTGCCCGGAACTGGCAAACTTCCAGGTAGACTCCTGAGGGATACTTCAACAAGCATAAAGAAAGCGGCCCTGCCCCGTAAAGGGGAGAGCCGCTTTTTCTGCGATGTCAGTTCGCCCTTTAGCGTCTCATACCTGCTTTAATGCTGAAAAAGACTGTATAATTATAAACTCTTGTATCCCCTGGGGAGATTTTTTGAAATAAAAACAAATAATTCTTGTTAAATATCATACCTTGTGTTAAGATAATAATTTATACGATGGCGCTAGAAAGTGGGAAAGAAGGGATAGCTTGGCAACTATGGGCGTCTTAGGCCCCCGGGGCACACACAGCGAGGCGGCGGGGTTCTACCTTTCCCGGCAGATGCCGGAGGTGGAGCTGGTGATGGAGCCGGACATATATGACTGCCTTCAGGCGGCGGAGGAAAACAAGGTGGATATGGCCCTGGTGCCGGTGGAAAATTCCCTGGAAGGGGTGGTGAGCATCACCCTGGATACCTTGGCAGGCAGCGAGGAGCTTACCG
The DNA here is from genome assembly GCA_905234515.1 of uncultured Selenomonas sp. Lineage (GTDB taxonomy): Bacteria > Bacillota > Negativicutes > Selenomonadales > Selenomonadaceae > Selenomonas_B. The sequence goes on along the minus strand of CAJOIN010000042.1, from coordinate 9,717 downwards.
TGGTGAGGGAGCTCATCTGGCCGGTGCACAATCAGCTCATGGCCAGGTGCAAGCCTGAGGAGGTATCCCGTATCTACTCCCATCCCCAGCCCATTTCCCAGTGCCGTGCCTTTTTGCGGGAGCACTATCCCGAGGCGGAAATCATCAAGACTGCCAGCACGGCCCGGGCGGCGGAACTGGTGGCAGAGGAGCCGGCCTTTCTGGGCTGGGCGGCCATCTGCCCGGCCAGGGCAGGCAAGCTGTACGGGCTTACGCTTTTGGCAAGGGAAATACAGGACAATATGGCCAACTGCACTCGCTTCTTTCTGGTGGAAAAACGGGAGAGAAGGTCTGAGCCATGGCCGATGGCCAAAGACAGGCTGGGCAGCAAGCTGCTGGTCATTTGCCAGATTGACGGCTCTAAATCAGGTGCCCTCTACGAGGTGCTGGGGGAATTTGCCCATCGTGGGGTGAATATGACCCGCATTGAGTCCCGTCCTGCCAGGACGGTGCTGGGAGCTTACATCTTCTTCTTTGATTTGGAAGCAGACACCTGCACCGGGGAGGCCATGCAGGAAGCTGTGGAGGCCGTGGAGAAGAAGAGCATCTGGCTGAAGAAACTGGGGCCTTTCCCGGTGCTGTCAGCCAAAGAAGAATAAAAATGGAAATAGAGAGGAAAATGCATATATGGTCATTATCATGAATCCGGAGGCAACTGCCGGGGATATCAAAGGTGTTATCGAAGCCATCGAGTCTGTGGGGCTGGAAGCCAAGGTCATGGAAGGCGCCCAGCAGAAAATCGTGGGTGTTATCGGTGATAAGGCACGTCTGGCCTCTGTGCCTGTGGATGCGCTGCCTGGTGTGGAAACCAGCGTCTCCATCTCCAAGAGCTACAAGCTGGCCAGTCGTGAGTTTCATCCCCAGTCCAGCAGCGTACAGGTTGGTGACATTGAAATCGGCAGGGAGCTTCCTGTGGTGATGGCAGGCCCCTGTGCCGTGGAGTCCCGGGAACAGCTTTTCGAGGCGGCGGAAATTGTGAAGAAGGGCGGCGCCCAGTTTTTGCGGGGCGGCGCCTATAAGCCCCGTACTTCGCCGTATTCATTCCAGGGCCTGGAGGAAAAGGGCCTGGAGTTCATGGCTGAGGCCGGTGAGAAGTTTGGCCTGAAGATAGTCACTGAGGTTACAGTGGTGGAAGCTGTGGAGAAGGTGGCCCATTATGCTGATATGCTTCAGATTGGCGCCCGCAATATGCAGAACTTCGGCCTCTTGAAGGCCGTGGGCCAATGTGACAAGCCGGTGCTCTTAAAGCGCGGCCTGGCCGCAACTTTGGACGAGTGGCTGAATGCCGCCGAGTACATCATGAATGAGGGCAACCCCAATGTGGTGCTCTGCGAGCGTGGCATCCGCACTTATGAGACATATACCCGCAACACTTTGGACCTTAGCGCCGTGGCGGCTGTGAAGCATCTTTCCCACCTGCCAATCATTGTGGATCCCAGCCATGGCACTGGCAAGTGGCGCATGGTGAAGCCTATGGCCTTTGCCGCCATCGCTGCCGGGGCAGATGGCCTCATGATGGAGGTTCACCCGAATCCCGCCAAGGCTTTGTCCGATGGCCCCCAGTCCCTGACCCCGGAGAATTATTACGAGGTCATGGCGGGCATAAAGAAGCTTTCCGGCTTTATGAGCCGGGAGGGCATTGAGCCCATGAACCTGCAGTAATTGAAAGACAGCGGTGCTGTCAGTGCCGTGGGAATATGCCGGGTAGAAAGAAAATCTCCCTTATGCTAAAATTAAGTTGAGCATAAGGGAGGTTTTTTGTTGCATAAAATCGAAGTAACAAGGAATAGGTATAATCTTCATATAGAATTTATGATGAATGTTTTGATATATAAAAGTAAAGAGGTGAGGTACGGGTGTACGAGGTAAACCTGCGTATTTTACTGGCTGGCTTGTCACCGGAGGCTGTCAAGGCTATCCAGCAGGTGCCGGCCAGAGAAAGATTCACTCATGGCTTTGCAATGGTCAACTGCTTTTCCGAATCTCCGCTGAAGAGTGGCGCCTTTGATGTGGTTATTTTTACTGAGGATGCCATGGATAGCCTGAGCCTGCCTCTCATTTGCCGGGGGGCTGGTGAAAAAGCCTGCTGCATATTGGTGACGGATAAGCCTCAGAAACTGAAGCCTGAGGAGTTTGAGCTGCTGGAGGAAGTCTGGCCTGCTCCCCTGACTGAGAATCTGGCTGGCTTTTATTTTGACCGCTTTGCCCAGAAGCTGAAGGATGCCAAAGAGGCGTGGATGACCAGAACCTACTGGCAGACCACCATCAATCTCTCCCCGGACCTTATCTGGTACAAGGACAAGGTGGGGGCCCATCTTGAGGTGAATGATGCTTTCTGTGAAACAGTGGGCAAGGAGAAGAATGATATAAGGGGCCGCGGCCACTACTATATCTGGGGTCTTTCCCAGGAGGAGTACGAGAAGGGCGAGTTCGTCTGCAACGAGACGGAGGAGGCCGTGATGAAGGCGGGCCGTTCCATGTGCTTCAACGAGCATGTGCTAAGCAAGCGTGGGGGCATGAGGCGGCTGCGCACCTTTAAGTGCCCTATCTTTGACGAGGGCGGGGAGATTTTGGGAACCGTGGGCGTGGCCATGGATGTGACCAAGGAGCGGGAGTACCAGAAGAAAATTATCGCCCTGACCCGCCATGATCCCCTGACAGACATGCCAAACAGGCGTTACTTCTACGATTATGTGGAGGAGCACTTTGACGAGCCCAAGCATTTGGTAGAGCTGGATATAGACAACTTCAAAATCTTCAATGACCGCTTTGGCCATCAGGTGGGTGACGAGGTGTTGCTGGCTTTTTCACGTGCCATGGAAGAGGCTTTCAAGGAGGGCTTTGTGGCCCGTTTCGGTGGCGATGAATTTCTGGTGCTTTACTGCGGGGATCATACCCGGGACAGCATACGGGAGGATATCAAACGTTTCCGTCACCTGCTGAAGGAGAAATCCATTTCCATGCAGACAGGCCGAGTGGAGGCCAGCATAGGAGTGGCCTTTGACGGTACGGGCGTGGTGCCCATCGATGACCTTTATCAGAGGGCTGACCAGGCCCTTTATGCAGCCAAGCATGGAGGCAAAAACCGCACTATGGAATGGACGCCGGAGATGAAAAAAGAACTTCAATAAAAATATTTGCTTTCACAGCAAATTCTAATCTTATCCTGATATTATCATAGGGCAGGATAAGATTAGAATTATCCGGTGGGAATTTTAGCGCGCGTTATCATTGGATAAAGGATTGAACGGGAGGATGGAGCAATGAATTTTAGCTTTGGGAAAATGACAGCCGCTGTACTGGCTGGTGTCTTTGCTTTTGGAGTGTCCGCTGCCTGTGTTCCGACAGCTACGGCCTTTGCTGCTCACCATGAGACAAGCTATGAGGACGGTACTTCCAATGTCTACAGCCACCGCGTGAAGGAGGAGAACGACCGCCATGAAAGCATGGTGCGCGCTATCCGCCATGATTACCGCAAGGATGGGGACAGGGGAAAATACGAAAAGCGCATGAAAGAGGAACAGCGCAAGCATGATGCTGCCATGGAAAAGATTCGCCATGACTACGATCGTCATAGATAAAATGAGACTTATCCAGTGAGAGCCTTAGCACTCGATAGTATCGGATAAGAACTTTGACATTTGCCGCCGGCTTTTCAGCCGGCGGTTTTTCATTGTGGCGCGCCTTGGTATTGCTTGCTTAAATCTGCGCATGCAGGTATAATTTATTATAAGAGTATAGTGTGCAAAGGGTCAGGGAAGCAGGTGAAAGAACATGCCTATTAAAATAGATGGTATGTCTACGTCAGGGCCTTCAGTGTCCGTGCTGCGCATGAACGATGAGCGCACCCGCGAGGCGGACTGGGATTTCAGCTCTGAACTTCTGGAGCAGGAGGAAGCTTTGACGGCAGAACAGCTGGACAAGCTGATGAAGCAGATTGATGACCAGGGGGCTAGGCTTTCCCGCACGCCTACCTATGAGGAACTGCGTTCCTATCGGGGCCTCATACAGCGTTTTGTAGGTGAGGCGGTCAACAGCATGTACGAGCTGAAAAGCCAGTCCGGCTGGGACCGCATGGGCAGGCGCAAGGTCTACACCACGGTCAGGAAGATAGACAAGAAGCTGGAGGAAATGGCAGAGCAGATAAGGCTGGGCCAGGCAGACCAGCTTTCTATCATAGCCAGCCATGACGCCATTCGGGGGCTTTTGGTAGACCTCTACATGTGATGGAAAGTGGTAGTGTTTTGGCAGAAGAAACATCGGGTCTCCAAAGACATTTTGATATTGAGTGGGAGCATATCCTTGGGCACAGGCGGCAGCAGCAGGAACTGCGCCGCCTGATTGCTGAGGGGAGGCTTCCCCATGCGCTGCTTTTTGCCGGCCCCGAGGGGGTAGGCAAAAAGCTGACAGCAAGGGTGGTGGCTGCCGCCGTTCTTTGCAGCCAGCCTGCCAATGGGGCTCCCTGCGGCCATTGTGAATCATGTCTGGCCATGAAAGCTGCGGCCCATCCGGACTATCTGGAACTGGAGCCTGAGGCCCGGGGCAAGGGGGCAAAGGTCATACGCATTGAGTCCATCCGTGAGCTGACGGAGCTGGCGGCGCGCTTTCCGGTCATGTCTGACAGGAGGGTGCTGCTTATTGACCAAGTGGACCTGATGAACGAGCCTGCGGCCAACAGCCTCCTGAAGACCTTGGAGGAGCCCCCGGGGCAGGTGACCTTTATCCTGGTGACCAGTGCCAGAAGCGCTCTTTTGGACACCATTGTTTCCCGCTGTATGCCTCTGTCCTTTGGCATGCTGGAGCGGGAGGAAATCGCCCGGGCACTGGCAGGCCGGGGAGAGGAGCCGGGAAAGGCGGCTGCCCTGGCTGCCCTGGCTGACGGCAGCCTGGGCAGGGCCATAGGTCTGGGGGAAAGGGAAAGCCTCTCCCGGCGTGATGAGGCACTGGATTTTTTGCAGGCCCTGCCCCGCATGGACATGGGCAAGGTGTGGCAGGAGTCGGAGCGCCTGGGCAGCTGGAACAGGGAAGATATTTCTGAGTGGCTCATGTACTTCAATATGCTGCTGAGAGATTTGCTGGTATTATATGAGGATGGGGGCAGCCCCTTGCTTTATCATAGTGACTGCCGTGATAAGCTGGCAGAGCTTTTGCCCCTGTTCCCGGAATATAGGATTTTTGCTTTGCTGGAATGTACAGCAGAGCTGCAGCGGCGGCTGGGGGCAAATGTTAATTTGCGCCTGCAGCTGGAGGGATTTTTCATCCGTCTGAGGGATGCCTTGATATAAAGGGGCACAGGCGGATTTGCAGATAGATTTAGGAGGATAATTTTGCAGACGATAATAGGGGTCCGCTTCAAGAAGGCGGGCAAGATATTTTATTTTTCTCCCGGCAACCTTGAGGTAAAGCAGGGAGACAGGGTGGTAGTGGAAACTGCCAGAGGCGTGGAATGCGGCTTGGCAGTAGTTGGTCCCCGCGAGGTGGAGGACAGCGAAATCAAGGCTCCCCTGAAGGTGGTGCTGCGCCTGGCCAATGCTCAGGATTTTGAGCGCATAGAGGAAAACAAGCAGCATGAGCAGGAGGCCTTTGGCATATGCGAGAAGAAAATCGCGGAGCATGAGCTGCCCATGAAGCTGGTGGAGGTGGAGTACACCTTTGACCTGTCCAAGATTATCTTTTACTTCACCGCTGACGGGCGCATAGATTTCCGTGACCTGGTGAAGGATTTGGCCTCTGTGTTCCGTACCCGCATTGAACTGAGGCAGATAGGCGTTCGCGATGAGGCCAAGCTCATGGGCGGCATCGGCTGCTGTGGCCGGCCCCTTTGCTGCGCTTCCTTTCTGGGCGATTTTGAGCCTGTGTCCATCCGCATGGCCAAGGAGCAGAATCTGTCCCTGAATCCTGCCAAGATTTCCGGCATCTGCGGCAGGCTCATGTGCTGCCTGAAGTTTGAAAATGACTGCTATGAAAACGGTTGTTGCGGCAGCTGTGCTTCTAAGTCTGCTGTGGTGAAGGAGCCTGAGCAGGGCAGCCGGGTCATTTCTGCTGAAGGGGAAGGCAAGGTCATTTCCGTGAACCAGCAGAAGCGCACAGCCACGGTGCTGCTGGACAACAGCCGCACCATTGTGGTGTCCTGGGAAGATGTGGTTAGCAAAGATGAGGATGAGGCAGAAAATACAGCCCCTGTCCGCCGCTTCAGGCAAAATTATGCCGAAGAGGACGAAGACGAGGAAGAGGCGGATATGGATTTGATGGCCGCCATTACGGAGCGTTCTGCCAAGGCAGAGTCCTTGGGCGAGGATGAGGAAAGCGCCTCCAGAGGCAAGAACAGCCGGAGCCGTGACCGCCGCAGCCGTGACAAGCGCGGCAGCCATGGTGAGGAGCGCAACAGGGATTCCCGCAGGAAACGCCACGAGGGAAAAGGCAATTCACAGCGGGGAGACAGACCGGGCCGCGGCGGAGAGGACAATGGTTCCCGCCGGGAGCGGGGGGACAGGAACAATCGCAAGAACCGTCGTCCCAGGCGTGAAAACAGGAATGAGCGCAGCGGGCGCCAGAGGGAAAACCAGCACCAGGAGAATCAGGAATGAGCTTTCCTGAAATAAAGCTGCGGGAAAATGAACGGCTGGATGACCTGATGTTCAAGGGCCGGAAAATCATCCAGAATAAAGAGGAGTTCTGCTTCTCCCTGGATGCGGTGCTGCTGGCTCATTTTCCCAGGCTTCACAAGAAGGACCGGGTGCTGGAACTGGGCACCGGCACCGGAGTCATTCCCCTGCTGATTGCGGACGGGGTCAAAGCTGTGGAGGCCGTGGAGATAAGCCCTGTCATGGCGGAGCTGGCCCAGCGCAATATGGAGCTGAACGGCCTTACGGAGAAGGTGCAGGTCAGCCAGGGAGACTACCGCGCCATTGAGGAGCTGTACCGCCCTGAGTCCTTTGACCTGGTGCTGGCCAATCCCCCTTACCGTCCCGTAGGGGAGGGGCAGCTCTCCAAACTTTCCGGGGTGGCCAGGGCTCGCCATGAGGTAACTGCAACTTTGAAGGATGTGGTGCGGGCGGCCCGCTGGTCCCTGCGCTTTGGCGGCTATTTTGCCATGGTGCATTTGCCGGAAAGGCTGGGAGAAATCATCGTGGCCCTGCACGAGGCCCAGATGGAAGTAAAGCGTCTCCGCATGGTGCAGCCCAAGGAGGGCAGGGCTCCCAATATGATGCTGCTGGAAGCAGTGGTGGGGGCGGCTCCGGGGGGCATGAAAGTGCTTCCTCCCCTGATTGTCCACGAGGCGGACGGGAGCTATACGGAAGAAATCAAGAAGATTTACGGCCTGGCCTGAAACTTACGGCCAGGCTCTCATTTTATAGGAGAAGAATTATGTCAGCTTTGAAGAAGGATGGGGAACCGGGCATTCTGTACCTCTGCGCCACTCCCATCGGCAATCTGGAGGATATGACCTACAGGGCAGTGCGGATGCTGGGAGAGGTGGAACTCATTGCGGCTGAGGATACCAGGCACACCCGCCAGCTTTTGACCCACTTTGACATCCATACGAAGCTCACCAGCTACCATGAGCACAACAAGTTCGAGAAGGGCCCGGAGCTTGTCAAATACATACTGGAGGGCCATGACCTGATTTGTGTCAGCGATGCAGGTCTGCCCGGCATTTGCGACCCGGGCAGCCATTTGGCCCAGCTGGCCATTGAGGCGGGCATCAAGGTTTCCCCCTTGCCAGGTGCCAATGCGGGGCTGTCTGCCTTGATTTGCTCGGGACTTGATACCACAGCCTTCACCTTCATTGGCTTCCTGCCCAAGACAAGCAGGAAGCAGCAGGAGGTGCTGGAGGGAGTAAAGGGCCATAAGGAAACTTTGATATTCTATGAGGCCCCCCACCATTTGAAGGGGACCTTGAAAATCATGGCCAAGGTGCTGGGGGAAAATCGCCAGGCCGCCCTGGGCCGGGAGCTTACCAAGAAATTTGAGGAATTTCGCCGGGGCACCCTGGCAGAGCTCATGGCCTATTATGAGGAGCATGACCCCAGAGGAGAGTATGTCATTATCGTTGACGGGGCAGGGGAAGAAGCTGCCCTTGAGATACAGGAAGAGGTGCTCTCCCCTGCAGAGCTTTGCCAAAAGCTGATGGCAGAGGGCCTGGCCAAGAAGGAAGCCATGCGGGAGACAGCCAAAAGGCTGGGCCTTTCCCGTCGTGATGTATACCAGGCTATGCTGGAAGAATAATGTTTTAGGCATAGGAAAAAGTCCGTAGGGCAAGTTTCATAGACTTGCCTTACGGACTTTTGTGGTTTATATGCCTTAATCTTTGTCTTTGGGCGTTACTGCCGCCAGCAACCCCTGGGCGCAGTCGGCGTCTGTAATAAGGACGTTGATGTATTTGCCCCCATGATTACCATAGAGAGCTTTTTGAAAAGGCGTGATACTTTATAGATGGGTTTTTCTTCCATAAAGTACTTCATCACACTGCGGTTGGAGACCAGGGCGGGAGCCAGCAGCTGCACATAGTCGCCGCCAAAGCGCTCGGCAAATTCCTGGGCCAGGTAGTTGGAATGGAGGTTAGGATTGCTTTCTCCGAAGCCTCCCAGGATAGGCACAAAGGTGCAGGGTACCTGCTCGTCAATCTGATAGTCAGAGCGCACGATGTTCTGAAGTATCCTGCCCATGGAGATGCCGATATAACGAGGAAGAAGATGTCCCCCATCTCTATAGATGGGGGGGTGGCTCATCGCATAACAGGCGGCGAGCATATATCTCCCGCCTCGTTGAAACGCTGATTGGAGGATTTTGCCTTCGGCAAAATTTGAACAATGGCGTTATAATCCCCTTCATGGATGTTTCTGGCCAGATACTTCAGGGCGGCCCGGCCCAGTTCTGCATCTGAGTGGCTGGTGCTCTCAGGTCCCAGCCCTCCTGGCACAATGATGGCTTCCTTCAGCCCCAGGGCCTTTTCCAGTTCCCGCTCCATCTGGCCGTACAGCACATTGTCAGGATTTTGTATCTCAATGCGGACAATGCCGGTTTCCTTTCCAAGTGAGAGCATCCTGGATACGGTGGGACGGGAGATGCCCAGCAAGTTGCATATTTCCTTTTGGCCAAGTCCGTCCAGATAGTACAGGCTGCAGCATTTGAAGATTAGACGTGCGTCATCAACTAATTTCTTCATTTAATACGCCCCTCGTTTTCGTGTCATGACAAGCCACTTCATCCCGTGGCTGCCAGGATTGCAGAAATGACCGGCTGTGAAGCTGTGGATGGCTTTTCTACCGGTGTTCAGGATGAGGAGATTTTAGTAGCAGTAGTTGACTGTGGCGGCACCGCACACTGCGGTGTTTACCCCAAGAAGCGCATTTTTACCGTGAATGTGCTGCCCGTGGGCAAGACTGGCCCTCTGGCACAGTTTATTACCGAAGATATTTACGTCTCTGATGTTAGCGAAGACTGCATTGAGTTGGCGGAAGTCGGAGTGGTGGCAAGCACTGCCAGCACTGCCAAGCCCCAGGGGGCTCCCAAGACCAAGGCAGAGGCCAAGGCAGATTACGGTGGCCAAGGCTGTCATTGACCATGAGCCCACCATTATCCAAACCGCCGTAAAACCCCTAGCTTCAGCTATGGGGATATAAGGCGGGTCTGGCGAATTTGCGAAAGCAATTGAAGCCAGACAACCTAGATAGT
>CAJOIN010000041.1 GCA_905234515.1 uncultured Selenomonas sp. | reverse complement strand
TCCTGCATCACTTTCCTCAAATCTGCCAGGGCTTCTTCTGCTTCTTGGTTTTGACAGGCAAGCTCCCCCAGCATCCCCAGCAGGTCATCTTTCCCCTGCCTGATTTCCGCATCTATGCCCTTGATATTTTCGCACACGGCCTTCAGGTCAACTTCCGGTTCTGGTTCGCTAGTGTCTACATAGCGGGGTATGTTCAGATTGAAGTCGTTTTCTTTAATTTCCTCATAGGTCGCCAGATGGGCGAATTTCTCCACATCCTGGCGCTTTTCGTAAGCCTCTACAATCTTGTCAATGTGTTCCGCATCCATGTAGTTCTGGGCCTTTTCCTTGCGGAACTCCTTGCTGGCATCGATGAAGAGCACACTGCGGTCAGCGTTGTTTTTCTTGAGGATAACCACGCAGGTTGGTATGCCTGTGCTGAAGAAAATCCCCGCTGGCAGGCCTATCACCGCATAGATGCTGCCATTTTCCAGCAGGTGCTTGCGAATCGTGCCCTCGGCAGCCCCGCGGAACAGCACCCCATGGGGCAGGATAATGCCCATGGTGCCATCCTCTTTCAGGTGGTAGAAGCCATGCAGCAAAAAGGCAAAATCCGCCTTAGTCTTCGGCGCCAGCTTTTCATAACTCTGGAAACGAGGGTCAGTCAGGAACCCAGGCGCCGCGCTCCAATGCTGGCTGTAGGGTGGATTCATCACCGTAGCATCGTAGTTGGTGGGCTCCTCCGTGGGCCAGTCACTGCCCAGGGTATCACCATTGCGGAAATGCTGATAGGTGAAAGGCACATTATGCAGGATCATGTTCATGCGGGCCAGGTTGTAGGTGGTATGAGAAATCTCCTGGCCGAAGAACTGAATGCCGTTGCGGCAATCTTCATTTATGTAACGGCGCGCCTGCAGCAACAGAGAGCCTGACCCCATACATGGATCGTAGATGGAAAAGCCCGGCTTGCCCTCCTTGCCTTTGGTTACAATGCGGGTAATCAGCTCGGAAACCGCCTGGGGCGTGTAGAACTCCCCAGCCTTTTTCCCGGAGCCCGCAGCAAACTGGCCAATCAGATACTCATAGGCATCCCCCAGGGCATCAGCACCGTATTGGGTGAAGTCAATGTGGGCCAGCTCCTTCATCACATCAGAAAGCATACCATTGCGCTTGGCCGGGGTGGTGCCCAGGCTCTTGGAGTCAATGTCGAAGTCTTCGAACAAGTCCTCATAAGGCTTGTGCCCGCGAATGGCTTCCCCGCCCTGCTCAATATCCCGCATGGCCTGGCGCAGATGGTCAGTGGTAAAGGTCTTGTCATTTATCTCGTTGTACAAAGCCGTGAAGGTGTACTTGGGCTCAATGGCAAAGCCATAGCTGCCAGCAAGCTCTTCCTGCAGATCCTCCCAGTCCTCTCCTTCACGGGCTTCTTCATATATTCTCTGGGCCTCCTCCAGCGACTCGGGCTTGCGGTCCTCCAGCAGGTCAACCACCGCATAAAGCTGCCGGTCTGAAAGATACTTATAGAAAACAAGCCCCAGCAAATAATCCTTATATTCATCAGCGCTCATGGTGCCCCGCATGACGTTTGCTGCATTCCATAAAGCCTGATTCAGTTCTTGTGATACCATTGTCCATTGCCCCTCATTATCCAAATTAGCATGATTGTCTCTCAATAAACCGTCTGATTTCTCAGTACTAATTATTTTATCATATTTCCGTGCTTTATACACCTTTGCTCATAAGGACAATGAACCCCCCAAGGGGCTTATTTTTTGTCTCATTATTTTGTATGCTATTGTTATGTATTCTGACTTTTTGAAAAGGAGGCCTTGCCAGCCTTGAATTATGCACTGAAGCGATTCCTGCAGCTCATCCCCATCCTCTTTGGCATCACCTTCCTGTCCTTCCTGCTCATGTACCTGGCGGGCAGCGATGCGGTGACGGAGATGTATACCAACAGAGGCGTGGAGGTGGCCCAGGAAATCATAGATGAAAAGAAAGCGGCGCTGGGGCTGAATCTGCCCTTTTTCCAGCAGTACCTCAACTGGCTCTGGAATATGCTCCACGGAAATATGGGTACAAGTTATGTGACAGGAGAGGAAGTGCTCTCCTCCTTTTTGCGCAAGCTTCCCGCCACCCTGCTGCTGACGGCCCTGTCTGTACTTCTGACGGCGGCCATTTCTCTTCCCTGTGGCATCCTGGCCGCTGTGCGCCGCGACCAGCCCACAGATCTCCTGCTGCGCTTCGTTAGCTTCATGGGCAATGCCATGCCCAATTTCTTCGTGGCCATGCTCCTGATGGAGTTTCTGGGCATTCAGCTGGGCGTGCTGCCGGTTATTTCCAGCGGAGTGGACTTTGAGAGCGCCCTTATGCCCACCCTTACCCTGGCCATTGCCATGTCTGCCAAATACTTGCGGCAGGTGCGCTCCACCGTGCTGGAGGAGCTGAACAAGGACTACGTGCAGGGAGCCAGGGCCAGAGGCATCAGTGAAAAGGTCATCCTGTGGAAAAATGTCATGAAAGCCTCCATGCTCACCATCATGACTTTATTGGCCCTGTCCATCGGCAGCCTGCTGGGAGGCACTGCCATTATCGAGAGCATCTTCATGTGGGACGGTGTGGGCAAGATGGCAGTGGATGCCATCAATATGCGCGACTATCCCGTGATTCAAGCCTATGTCATGTGGATGGCCATTATCTATGTGGGCGTAAATCTCATAGCAGACCTTTTATACCATCACCTTGACCCCCGCATCAGACTGGGGGTGAATTCCAAATGAATGACAGGCACGAACCAACCATCAGGGTGCAGAAGGTAAAGCCAAACCGGCTGAACAGGAAGCTCTTCCTCTTTGGCGGGCTGGCCTTGCTGCTTATCCTCTGTTCCTTTTTCAGCGAATACCTGACTCCCTATGACCCTTATCTGCAGGACTTGTCTATGGCCAAGGCGCCGCCCTCTCCCGAGCATTTATTGGGCACGGACCGCTACGGGCGGGATATGCTCTCCCGGGTCATTGCCGGCAGCAAGACCAGCATCTTTTCCACCTTGCTGCTGGTGGGCTTCATCACCGTCTTTGGCAGCCTAGTTGGCATTATCTGCGCCAGGACAGGCAAGACTATTGACACCCTGTTGATGCGCACGGCAGATATGTTCCTGGCCTTCCCGGGACTGGTCTTCGCCCTGGCTGTGGCGGCGGTATTGGGGGGCGGCGTCCATAACGCCATACTGGCTTTGGCGGCCATCAGCTGGCCCAAGTACGCCCGCCTCTCACGCAGCCAGACCCTGGCCATAGAGTCTGCCCCTTACATACAGGCGGCGAAAATGGCCGGCAGCGGCCCCCTGAAACTCATACGCAAGCACATCCTGCCCAATATTGCAGGCCCCATCCTCGTCACTGCCATGCTGGATATCGGCACCATGATGATGGAACTGGCGGGGCTTTCCTTCCTGGGACTAGGGGCCAAGCCCCCTATCCCAGAATGGGGCAGCATGATGAGCGATACCAGGAATCTCCTGCCCACCCAGCCCTGGGTAACCCTTGCCCCCGGCTTTGCCATCTTCATTTCCGTGATGGTTTTCAACCTGCTGGGGGACACAGTGCGGGATTATCTGGATCCCAAGAACAGGAGGTAAATAGTGACGGAAATCATTCGTTACGAACAGGTGGACATCAGCTACAAAGGAGAGCGCGTAGTCCACGACATAAGTTTCTCCCTGCAGGAAGGAGAGATTCTGGGCATCGTGGGTGAAAGCGGCAGCGGCAAATCCAGCCTTCTCAGGGCCGCCCTAGGCATGCTGGGCCGTGACGGCATGGTGACCAGAGGCGATATCTACTACCAAGGAAAAGACCTGCCGGACCTCACTCCGGAGGAAATGCAAAAAATCTCCGGCGCTGAAATCGGCATGATTTTCCAGCATGCAGGAGGCAGCTTCTGCCCTATCCGGCAGGTGGGAGAGCAGCTGCAGGAAATGATGGAGGCTCACGGCCATACGAACAGACAGGAAAACGAAGCCCTGGCCTGCGAGATTCTCGCGAAATTCGGCTTTGAGCACCCCAGGCGTATCCTGGAGAGTTATCCCTTCGAACTGTCAGGAGGCATGCAGCAGAGAGCAGCGGTGGCCGCCGCCATGATGCTGCGTCCCAGGCTCCTGCTGGCAGATGAGCCCACTTCCGCCCTGGATGTGACTGTGCAGAAACAGGTCATCGAGGAAATGCTGCTGGCTCGCCAGCTCTTTGGCACCTCCATCATCCTGGTAACACATAATATGGGCGTGGTGCGGGCCATGGCAGACAAGATGCTGGTCATGCGCCAGGGAGAAGCCGTAGAGCAGGGAGAAACCTCTTCCCTCATGGAAGCCCCCACCTCCCCCTATACCAAAAAGCTACTGGCAGCCATGCCCAGGCTAAGGAGGTGAGCCCTTGAAGGAGATACTGAGAGCCGAACATCTGCGCAAGGTCTTTTCCTCACAGGACAGGGGAGAGTTTCTGGCAGTGGACGATGTGAATTTTTCACTGAAGCAGGGTGAAAAGCTGGCCATTATCGGGGAAAGCGGCAGCGGCAAGACCACCGTGGCCAGACTTGTCACCCGACTGACAGATGCCAGCAGCGGGAAGATTTTCCTTGAGGGCGATGATATCACCCACGCCATGGGAAAGCAGCTCAAAGAGGCCTACAAGAAAATGCAGATGGTCTTCCAAAGCCCCATTGAAAGCTTTGACCCCCGGCTGACCCTGGGGGATGGCATCATGGAAAGCCTGCTCAACCACGGCCTGAAGAAAGCGGCTGCCCTTGAGGAATGCCTGAAACTGCTCTCCCTCTGTGGCCTGTCCAAAGAGTTTGCCAACCGCTATCCCCATGAGGTCAGCGGCGGGCAATGCCAAAGGGCAGCCATTGCCAGGGCTTTGGCCATCGAGCCGAAGCTGCTGATACTGGACGAGGCCACCTCCGCCCTGGATGTGACTGTGCAGGCAGAGATATTGCAGCTGTTGCAGCAGCTGCAGAAAGAGCACACGATGGCCTATCTGTTTATCTGCCATGACATTGCCCTGGTGCAGGACTTCTGCGACAGGGTGATAGTCATGCATGAAGGCAGGATTGTGGAAGAAGGAACGCCTGACGACGTTATAAGGCAACCTCATGAGGCTTATACAAAGAAGCTGATTGAGAGTGTTCTATGATATAGCTTATTTTTTGAAAGGAAGGGATTATTTTGCACAACTGGAAGAAACTCACAGCCCTGGCTTTGGGCATCTGCCTGAGCCTGGGAGTCATGGTCGGCTGCGGCAGCGACAAGGCTGCCACTACCGGCGGACAGAAGGTGCTCACCATCGGCGACACCACCTTCAACAGCTCCAATGAGGAGCCTGATGTGAACCCTCACAACACCTACGCTGGCTGGGCCTGCATCCGCTACGGCATTGGCGAGACGCTCATCAAGTACTCCGACAACATGGAAATACAGCCCTGGCTGGCCACCAAGTGGGAGAACACAGACGAGCTCACCTGGAAGTTCACCCTGCGGGATGACGTGACCTTCTCCTCTGGCCGCAAGATGGATGCCGCTGCCATCAAGGAATGCCTGGAGCACCTGATTGAAAACAACAAACGGGCAGCCCAGAATCTCAAAATCGCTTCCATCGAAGCCAACGACCAGGAACTGACCATCAGGACCACAGAGCCGAACCCCGCTCTCCTCAACTACCTGGGCGACCCCTACGGCTGCATCATCGATGTGCAGGCAGGCTTTGAAAATGGCATTGTAGCTGGCACCGGCCCGTACATTGTGGAGGACATGAAGACCGATGACCACCTGACCCTGAAGAAGAACGACAAGTATTGGGGCGGCACGCCGAAGCTGGACAAGCTCACCATCCGCACCATCACCGATGGCAATACCCTTTCCAATGCCCTCCAGTCCGGCGAGGTACAGGCAGCCTATGGCATGGCTTATGAAAGCTATCCCCTGTTCCGCAATGACAAGTACACCATCTCCCAGATTTCCACTTCCCGCTGCTTCTTCGGCAAGATGAACTTCGACCCGGATTCCGTCTGCGCCGACCCGGCAGTGCGCCAGGCCATCTCCATGGGCATCGACAAGGAAAACTTCGTGGCCAAGCTCCTGGATGGCAACGGCTTCCCGGCTAATGGCGTCTTCCCCGCAGGTCCTGCCTTCGGCGGCGACAAGGTGAAGGCCGAGAAATTCGACCCGGAGGGAGCAAAGAAAGTGCTGGAAGCTGCCGGCTGGACTGATACCGACGGTGACGGCATCCGCGAGAAGAACGGCAAGAAGCTGATAGTGAAATGGCTCACCTACCCCAGCCGCCAGGAGCTGCCCCTGCTGGCAGAATCTGCCCAGGCCACCCTCAAGGATATCGGCATGGAAATAGATGTCAACAACACTGCTGACCACAATCAGATAGTGAAGGATCCCAAAGCCTGGGATGTCTACGCCATGGCCAATGTCCAGGCTCCTACGGGTGACCCTGAATATTGGTTCACCGTCTTTGCCACCTCAAATGCCACCAAGAATCAGGGCAAGTACAAAAACGAGAAGCTGGATGCCCTGGAAGCACAGCTTAGCCGCGAATTCGATCCGGCCAAGCGCGCCCAGCTGGCCCTTGAGATGCAGCAGTTCATCCTTGATGACCACGCCTTTGTCTTCTGCTCCTTCCTGAAGATGAGCATGATCTCCAAGGCCAATGTGAAGAACTACACCTCCCATGCCTGCGATTACTATCAGGTGACCGCAGACCTGGATATAGAGTAAAAGAAAACCTCCCATAAAAAACGAGGCTGGATTCTCTCATGAGAATTCCAGCCTCGTTTTTTCTTGTATATCTTATGTATCAGGAATCTAAAGCAAACTTCACCACAGCCTTGACTCCAGGTCTCAGGTCAAAGGAAAGGTCCATAGGAACGGAGATTTTCACCACTAGCCTGTCATCCTTGGCTGTACTGTCTTCCTTGGGCTCTGTGTTTTGGCCGGCTGCCTGGTCATCCTCGGCAGGTTCCTGAATCTCCTGGACAGCACCAGAAAGCTCATGGCCCCCTACCTCATAGCTTGCATACTGGCCCAGCCGCACCTTCTCCGCCTGGTCAGCAGTAATTCTGGCCTCCAGCCACAAATTCCCGGCATCACCAATGCGGACGATAGTCTGACCAGGCTTCACCTCGCTGTCCACCTTCACATCAGTATAGTAAAGGGTACCTGCCACAGGAGCCACGATTTCCGTAGCCTGGGAATCCTGCTTGGCATTATTGAGGGCCGCCTGGGCCTGCTTCAGCTGCAACTCCGCCTGCTCGATAATCTTGGGGTCTGTAGGCTGGGTCATGGTACGGTAACTGGCCGCAGGGGCAGAGCTCTGTGAGGCAGCTGCCTGGGCAGCTGCGTACTCTGCCGCTGCCTCATCACGCTTCATAGCACTGATAGCGCCCATCTCAAAGAGCTCATTCATACGCTGCATGCGGGCTTCAGCACTAGCCAGATTTTGCTGGGCAGCGGGATTGTATCCTCCCCCGCTATAGCTCGGCACCGTGACAGTCTGGCCCTGCTTCAGCTGCTCCAGATTCTTCTGGGAAAGTTCCACCGTCTGCTCCAGCTGCTTGATATCCTCCTCGGTGACATTCACCGCCACCCTGGCAATAACCTGCCCGGCCTCTACCTTGGCACCATCCTCCACCAGAAGTTCCGTCACCTTGCCAGCAGCCTTGGACTTTACCCCCACCAGCTGGCTTTCCACCTTGGCGTCATAAACGGTCATGGTAGACTTGCCGCTGTGAATAAGATACATAGCTCCAGCACAAAGCACCGCCAGCAGAATCAGGCCCAACACCCCATATTTCAAAAGATACTGCGCCTTTTCGGTAATGTCTATTTCGTCTTTTTTTATGTCTTTTTCTTCTGCCACTGAAAAGCCTCCCATGGGGAAAAAGCCCTCCCAAAAGGGAGGACTTCTCCATCCTGAATCAACTTTTATGCAATACCCAGCTGAGATTTCACAATCTCTGCAGCCTTCTCAAAGGCCTTGGGCAGGGCTTCAGCATCCTTACCGCCAGCCTGAGCCATGTCGGGACGGCCGCCGCCGCCACCGCCAACGACCTTGGCAGCTTCCTTGATGATCTTGCCTGCATGGATGCCCATGTCCACAGCTTCCTTAGAAGCCTTGACCACCAGGTTGACCTTGTCGTCATTGACGCAGGCCAGCACCACTACAGAGCGCTCCACCTTACCGCAGGCCAGGTCAGCCACACCGCGCAATTCGTCAATGCTGGCAGCCTTGGCCCTGCCAGCCATGAAGTTGACATTGCCGATTTCCTGGATTGCCGTCAAAAGCTTCTGGGCATCAGCCTTCTCACGCATCTCAGCTACCTTGGCCAGCTCTGCCTGCATCTGCTTCTGCTCTGCCAAAAGCTTATCCACCTGAGCAGAAAGCTCGTTTTCGTTCGTCTTCAGCTTGGCAGCCACTTCGGTAAGAACTGCCATCTTGCCATTTGCATAATCAAGAGCAGACTTGCCGGTGATGGCCTCAATACGGCGCACGCCGGAAGCCACGCCAGTTTCACTGACAATCTTGAACATGCCAATCTGGCCCACATTCTTCACATGGGAGCCACCGCAGAGTTCCATGGAGAACTCGGGTACCTTGACCACACGGACCACATCGCCGTACTTCTCGCCGAAGAGAGCCATAGCGCCGGCTTCCTTAGCCTCATCAAGGCTCATGTGGGAAATCTCCACATCCTGGCCCTTGAGGATCTCGTTATTCACCAATTCTTCCACATCAGCCAGCTGCTGGGCGCTCACCGGCTCGAAGTTGGTGAAGTCAAAGCGCAAGCGGTCAGGGGTTACAGAGGAACCGGCCTGGTTGACCTGAGAGCCTACTACTTTCTTCAGGGCAGCCTGCAAGAGGTGGGTTGCGGTATGGTTACGGGCAGAGGAAAGCTTCTTAGCTTGATCCACCTGAATCTTAACAGTCTCCCCGACCTTCAGCTGGCCCTCTTCCACATAGGCCTCGTGGTAAACAGTGCCGTCCGGCAGTTTCTTGGCATTCTCAGCCTTGACACGGCCAAACTCGGAAATCAGCAGGCCCTCGTCGCCCACCTGTCCGCCGCCTTCAGCGTAGAAGGGAGTCCTGTCAAGGATGATGCCGGCGTTCTCGCCGTCCTGGAGCTCATCCACCAGCACGCCGTCCTTCCAGATGGCCACCACCTTGCCCTCGGTAGCAGTTTCGTCCACCACCAGCTTGCTAGTATCCAGCTTGGAGAGGTCAGGCACAGCCACACGCTGGTTCTCGGCACGAGCGTTACGGGCACGGGTGCGCTGCTCCTCCATGGCCTTGTCAAAGCCATCCTTGTCCAGCTTCAGCTCCTGCTCATGGAGAATCTCCTCCGTGAGCTCCCAGGGGAAGCCATAGGTATCGTAAAGACGGAAACCGACCTCGCCTGCCAGCTCGTCCTTGCCATCTGCCTTGACCTTCTCAATCTCATCATTGAGGAGAGCCATACCCTGGGCCAAAGTGGCGGCAAAGCGGTCCTCCTCCAGGCTGATAACCTTCTTGATGTAATCCTGCTTGGCCACCAGCTCACCGAAGTCGCTGGCCTCACCGTAGATATCCACCACAGCCTGAACGGCACCTTCCAGGAACTTGTCCTTGATGCCCAGCATGCGCCCATGACGGATAGCACGGCGCAGGATACGGCGCAGCACATAGCCGCGGCCCTCATTAGAAGGCAGGATGCCATCCATGATCATGATAGCCATGGAACGAGCATGGTCGGCAATGACCTTCAGGGAAACATCCTTGGCCTCATCCTCGCCATACTTCACGCCGGAAACCTTGGAAGCATACTCGATAATGGGGAACAGCAAGTCCGTCTCGAAGTTGGTCTTCTTGTTCTGCACCACGGAAGCCAGACGCTCCAGACCGCAGCCCGTATCGATGTTCTTATGGGCCAGGGGCTTGTACTCCCCATCCTCAGTGCGGTCATACTGGGTGAACACCAGGTTCCAGATTTCCAGATAACGGTCGCAGTCGCAGCC
>CAJOIN010000040.1 GCA_905234515.1 uncultured Selenomonas sp. | reverse complement strand
CATCATAAAGTTCATAAAGTCGGTAGAATCGCCCTCTGTGTTGACTTCTTCCTCGCCCTTGAGATAAGCCTCTTCCTTTTTCGCATTGGTGGTCATGCCGTCCATAAGGCTCTCCAGTTCGGGATAGCTCATCTCCCCTATATCTTTTACAGTCAAACTGGTATTTTTTACGATACTAGCGACCACCTCATCCCAGCTTACTTGCCCTTGCTGGTCTTTTTTTTTGTTGCGTCTTTGTACCCGCTGACAGCGAAGAACACATCAAAGATTTTGGGAATCATAGCCACATCAACCCATTGCTCAATCTCCTCGGCTGTGTACTTGTTGCCAAAAGCCATAACGAGCATCTCCATCATTGCGTTGTACGGCTCATCGGAGAAAGCACTCTCGGCCTCTTTTTCGTCAATCTCTGCCATTTTTGCCAAGTCAAGGGACAACAGATTGAGGATGGCCATGTCGGTACGGAACTTCACGATAAAATGCTGGATTCGCTTGCGGTCTTTAATCATTGCGGGAAAAATCTCACGGTCTTTACCATCGCGGCATTTGATAAAGTTATCAGTTTCTGTCAATGTTCATCGTCCTTTCCACAATAGTTCTATAACACTTTCATAACAGTAAAAAAGAAGGGGCACCCTATCTTTCGATAGAGCACCCCTCTCTTTATTCAGTTGGCTCAGTTGCCAGCAGCCTCACCAGCACTCGGAACAGGAGCGATAACGTCAGGGTTGCCTTTCACTTTCAGTATTCGCTGTCATACCTGCGCCTTCTGCGGCGGGGGACGATGACCACGTAGCGGCGCGGCTCCTCGCCGGCGCTGTAGGTGGACACCTTGCGGTTGTCCTGCAGGGCCGTGTGGATAATCTTGCGCTCATGACGGTTCATGGGCTCCAGATGCACCTCCTGGCCGATGCGGCAAGCCTTCTCGGCCAGATGGCCAGCCAGGCGCATGAGGGTGTCCTCACGGCGGAGAATCTGCACCTTGATGTCCATGGCCTTGAAGACATTCTGCAGGAAAGCCTCTGCTCTCTGCAGGGTGACCTCCTGGCTGGGATGGTCCTTCACATCCACACCCTCAGCCTCCCGGGCTGCCGGCGCCTCATCAACAGTCTCGCGGCTTGTCTCGAAAGCAGCCCCATAGCCGCCTCCGGTGGAAATGGGCTGGGACAAGGAGGGACGGGAAACTTCCTGAGCCTTGGGCGCCTCTGCGGGAGCCTCAGGCTGCTTTTCCTCTACCACGGAAGCAGCTGCCGTAGCTGCCTTTTCTTCCTTTTTCTGGCCGCCAAAGAGGCCCTTTATGAAATCAAATGCTCCCATCAGGCTTCCTCCTTGGATCGCACAGCAGCCTTAGCCTGCTCGGCAGGGCCGCCCTCACGGTAAATCCACCACTGCTGGAGAATCTGGCAAAGGTTCATGACCACCCAGTACAGCACCAAGCCAGAGGGGAAGTTCAAGCTGATGAAACCGATGAAGAGAGGCATGACCAGCATCATCATCTTCATCTGGGGATTGCTCATATCAGAAGTCTGGCGGGTCTGATAGAAAGTGGTCAGCACGTTCAGAATGGGCAGGATATAGTAGGGGTCAGACTCGGACAGGGAAGACAGCCAGAGGAACTGGGCTGCATCCGCAGAAGGATACTCCAGATTGTAGAGGGAGTAGTACATGCCCATGAGGATAGGCATCTGCACCAGCAAAGGCAGGCAGCCGGCCAAAGGATTTACCCCGGCCTCCTTGTAGAGAGCAGCCACCTTCTGCTGCATCATCTGAGGATTGTCCTTGTACTTCTCCTGCATCTTCTTCAGCTTCGGAGAAAGCTCCTGCATGGCCTTCATGGACTTCACCTGCTTCACCGTCAAAGGATAAAGCAGGAACTTCACGATAATGGTCAGGAGGATAATGGCATAGCCGTAGCTCACCAGGCCGAACATGCTGTTGACGTTATAGAGACCTCCCAGCACGAACTGCAGCAGATTTTCAATGGGACTCAGTAAGTTCGAGAAAAATTCCAAATGTAATCACGTCCATTCTTTCGATAGCAAGTAGTCTTCTTATTTTCAGGGCACAGGATCATACCCGCCCTCATGCCAGGGATGGCAACGGCTAATCCTCTTTACCGCCAGCCAGCCGCCCTTCAGCGCCCCATACCTCTCAATAGCGATAAGGGCATACTCAGAGCAGGTGGGCACATATCGGCAGGAAGGGGGAAACATGGGGGAAATACATCCCCGGTAAAACTTTACCAAAAGCAGCAGCAGCGTCTTCATGGTTCCTGGTTCACCATCTTTGCTCTCCTCAGGAGATTCACAAAATCCGCCTGCACCTCAGGCAGCTTGGCCTTCGCTGCAGCCGCCCTGCCTACCAGCAGCAAGGTGACTCCCTGGGGAATCCTCACCTGCTCCAGCCTGGCAGCCTCCCTCAGGAGGCGCTTCACCCGGTTTCTCACGGCAGCGCAGCCCAGCTTCTTGCCAGCGGCAAAGCCCAGCCTGTCCTTCTCCCCATGATAGTTCTTGAACACATAGAGGATCAGGTGGCGCCCCGGATAGCTCTTTCCCTTGTGGTAGACCCGCTGGAACTCATTTCTGCGCTTGAGCATACGCTCTCTTTTTAGTGTCAGCTTCAAACCTTCAGGTCTCCCTTATCTATACGAAAGGGGAAATACCCCCGTTAATCAGAAAAAGAGGCCACAAAGTGGCCTCGACGTTGCTTAGCTTAAGCGGAAAGCTTCTTTCTGCCGCGCTGGCGTCTTCTCTTCAGAACGAGACGGCCGCCCTTGGTCTTCATGCGCTCACGGAAACCATGAGTCTTCTTGCGCCAATGGTTATTAGGCTGGAATGTCATCTTCAATGCAAAACACCTCCTTCAAGGAATTACGTATTCATCTATGCCGTGTCCCGGACATGATTCATTCGCTCTTCATCAAATATATGCTTCTATATTGACTGGCAGGACACTTACTCGCTAGATTTCACAGTTCAATGGACATTATATGATAGCGCCAGCCCCCGTGTCAAGCGTTTCCAGGCAAAAATCAGTCAATAATCCTCCCGTTCATCCTGCAACAGAAAATCACGTATGTTTTGATGGATGATACCTTCACGTCCCATATCAAACTCATCCATAGAAAGCACATATTTAGGATAGTTGTCCCGGATATTCCTGTAGACCCCAAATTCACGTTCAACAGTTTCAGGTGCAGCCAAAAGATAGCATACCTGGATATAAAGGCGCTCTGCTTGGCGCTCAGCTATGAAATCAACTTCCTTGTCGCCATACTTGCCTACAGTTACCTTATACCCACGCCGCTTCAGCTCCAAGAAAACTATATTTTCCAGTATGAGGTTTATATCCCTCATATTGCCGCCGATAACCGCTTCCCGTATGCCATGGTCAGCCAGATAATATTTTTCCTGTACGCTGAGTATTTTCTTCCCAGCAATGTCCTGCCTTTGCACAGGGTAAAAAAGAAATGCCTCATTACCCGCATGAAGGTAGTTCAAAATAGTCTCCGGCGCCACCTTGCGCCCTTCGCTCTTCAGGTACTTTGATATGGCAGCTGCAGAAAATGTATTGCCAATATTAGCCGTAACATAAGCAAGAATGCGCTCCAGCAAGTCCACATCCCTGATTTTCTTGCGCCGGATAATATCCTTTAGCTCCACAGCATTATACAAGTCACGAAGATATTGCTTGGCAGGCTCCTCCTGATAATCGAGGTTCCATAAATAAGGCATTCCTCCGTAAGACACATACCTCTGAAAGCAAGCTCCAACAGTACAATCCGGCTGCTGTTGGCTGGCAAAATCAAAAAACTCCCTAAATGAAAGCGGATACATGACGAATTCAACATAGCGTCCTGCCAGATACGTAGCCAGCTCACCTGACAGCAGCTTAGAGTTTGAACCGGTCACGTATATGTCACAATCCAAGTCAACACGGAATGAATTTATAGCTTTCTCCCATTGCTGTACTTCCTGCACCTCATCGAAGAACAAATATACCTTGCCAGGCAGGACCCGCGCCTTCTCCATGACATCCTGATGCAAAGCTTCCGCTGTGCAGAGATGTGACAAAGTCAAAGACTCAAAATTGTAATTGAGTATTGCTTCGGGAGACACTCCATCATTCAGCAGCTCCTTTTGGATAAGCTCCAGCATTACAGACTTTCCGCAACGTCTGATGCCAGTAATTACCTTAACAAGGTCCTTATTCATAAAAGGTCTTATCCTTCTAAGATATAAGTCACGCTTTATCATCAAACCACCTCCTATCAGTTATATCTGTTACTTTTTCCTTTTTATAGTATTTTATCAGTTATAACTTATAAAATCAATTTAGTTATTAATTTTGTAAGTTATATCTTGATTTTGCAGCACCAGACCACAACAAGCAAAAACCCCCAGAATTCAGCCCACCACATGAATTCTGAGGGAAAAACAAATTTCAAATATTAATCCGAGTTGTCACTGCCTCCGTCGCTGCTGTCGCTGGCTGCCACAAAGAATACATATCCCCACCATACTGTGGAAAAAACAAGCCTGCTTACCCACATTCTGCCCATTTCTGTGGATAAGTAGGCTATTTTTTGTGGATAACCACTGTTTCCTGTGGAAAACTATAAGGAAACTGTGAGTTGTTGATATCAAGTTTCCTTCAGAGTCAGCGAACAATCCATAGCATTGAATTCTATTTTTCCACCCAAAGCGTAATCGGTATAACCGTCCTATAATGTTCAAAATCCTTGTCCACTGTATATATGGCAAGATCATTTCTGACAGCCACAGCGCAAATCAGAAAATCTATAGCCGAGCCTTGTATGCCCTTACGCCTGCACATATTGGCATACTGGGCAGCCAACTCATAGTCTGATGTTGCTATTGGTGCATCCGGCAGGCAGGAGAGCAGCTTTTTTAATTTTTCAAATTTCTCATCATCAGAGATGCCAGACAATATTTCCTGCCGTACCGGACCTATGAGCACAGCCCGCAGATCACGCAGCAGCTTGGCTAGACTGGCGCTTATGGCAGTGTCAGGGGCTTTTCTCCGCAAAACCTCTGACCAGATGCAGGTATCCACCAAAACTTTATACATGGCGTTCCCTTTCTGCCTTGTAATCATAGCTTTCATCAAAATCAAAGGTACCGAAGGCATCAATAAGCTGTTCTGCTTCACGACGCTGGATAAACTCCCGCAGTGCCAGGGTGACAGTATCCTTTTTAGTCTTCAGACCACCAATGCTGACTGCCTGGTTTAAAAGTTTGTCATCAAGAGCCAAATTCGTTGCCATAGTAAGCACCTCCTTATTAGTATTATATCACACATTGCAATGTGTAGATAGAAGATATGGGCAAAACTGAAGAACACTGTGAGTTGTTTATATCAAGTTTCCTTCAGAGTCAGCGAACACCCCATAGCACTCAAGTAGCGAATAATGGTCTCTATAGTACCGCCTTTCCCTTTTTCCAGACGACTGATAGCTTGCTGTGACAAACCTGAAATTGCACTGATATCTTTCTGGGTAAGTGCCCTGGCCTTGCGCTTTTCAATAAGCTCCTGCTTAAACTTCATCTCTGCCAGAAAGAGTTGGTGCTGCTGCTTCAGTGATTCATCTGACGCTACCAGTTCTTCTATGACTTTTTGCTCCTCTGCCGGATTGCTTTTTATCAGCATAACCGCTCCCCCTTACAATAACCCTTCTTTTTTGGCACGATTAAGTGCCCTTTCCAAATCCTGCTTCTCAGCTTTACCCTTTTGCTTCTTGCAAATATGCAAAAATGCCACCGCATCCTCATTCATGATGACATACATAATACGGTTCTGAGAAATCTTGATCTCCCAAAGCTTTCCTCTCAGCTGACGTGTATTCAACTTTTCAAAAGCATCTAAACCGCTTTTACGTATTTCAGCACGCACATCATAAATTTCCAGCTGTTCAGCCTTAGTCAGCTTACTTACATAGGAAATAATAACATTCTTTCCGCCTGACGAATGATAATCATAAATTTCCAAGACAATACATCCTTTAGTTGTTGTTGATAAAATTATACATCATTATTGATGTATAATCAATACATTATCAGGAAGACTGTCAAAGAGGCCACCCTGCACATGGCAGAAAAATCTATGTACCAAAAAGCCCCGCCAAGGGCGGGGTCAGATATTCAACTCACGCATCAAAGCATTTTGCAGGACATTAGAGAAGTTGACGTTTTTCTTCAATGCCAGGGAATTAAGCCAAGCAGGGATGGAAAGTGTTTTCTTGACGGACTTGGAATTATACTTTTTGTCATAAGCCAGCTTGTCAAAAGGAACCATCATGATAAATTGTTTGCTAGTATGGGCAACCTTTGAAGGATCTGAGGCAGGTGGGTAATTGGCTTCTTCGACATCCTCAAGCATAAGGCCGATGGCATCTTGTACCATGGCCAAAGCCTCGTCCAATGAATCACCTTGCGTCATGCATCCAGGAATGTCTGGAACAAAGACAGAAAAGCCTACATCTTCAGGCTCAAATATTGCTGGGTAAAAGAATTTGCTATTCATGTAAACACCTCCAGTGTTATTTTATCCCTGCCTGTTTTAGGAGTGCCTGTTCCAGCCCCTTTCGCAGGTCTTTGCAATGCACTGGAACAACAACCGTAATGTTGGTGACCGGGTTGAAGTATTTCTGATGAGAACCGTTGTTGCTTTTTATATGTTTGAAACCATTCTTTTTCAGAAGGGTTATCATTTCTTTTGGGGTCATTGGCATGGGTAAATCACCTCATAGATATTATATTACGTATTATTACGTATGTAAAGGAGTTATTTAACTAAGTAATGGTTATGCTGACTTCAATGAGAAAGGTATGGCAATTGCTTATGATCACTCAAGTCTTGAATAAATTCTCAAATCTGCACGGAGGTGAATACAATGTTATTTTATGATTGCAAAGTACGCTATAAGCTAGGCAAAAAAAGCACCATTGACAAGGAAATGAAGGAAAAGCCCAAGAAGGATTGGGGCGACGATATCCTGCAGGATATCAACGACCACCTGAATGAAAACAGTGATGAAGAAAAAATAGCTGCCATCGTTTATCGCATAAACAAGGACTTTCTCCATCTCCTTATTGTCACCCTGTCCTTAGAGCAGCTATGCCCTGATGATGTTTACAACTACGTAAAGAAACATCTCCCCAAGGAATGCGACCTAACAGAATTTCTTTTTGAATCCTTTAAGGAGATAACCCCCTATCAGGCAAATAAATTGTATAACATTGCCGATAACTCAGACTACACCAGCTACCATATCCGCCTGGATAAGGTGTTTGGCCCGGAGCATCAAAACATTTCCCTGGATTATTTCAGAAGTGATAGTTATAAGGTGCAGGAATATATGCTGCCAGACATTATCCTATCCAAAGAGAAAGCCACAACTGCTGCCAAGAAGATGATGCTTGATGAAACCTTCATCACAGAACTGAAGCGTATTTACCACAAGCAAAATCCCAAAGAATTTTTTGGTCACCCCGTACACTACAAAATATCTGCCAACAATGGAGAAACAGCCTTAGAAATGGCCAGACTGCTTTGCCAGGCTTTGTTTGCCAACAGCCGACTGGTCAGCCAATGCTTCAAACGCATTAGCGAAATATCTGAAACCTGCTACGACCTTGATGAACTCAGAAGCTTAATCAGCCAGTCAGCAGGCGGCTCCATCATCATGGAACTATGTGGCTCCAATGATTACCACAAAAATTACGCCTCCGCCTATGAAGAAGTAGTGAAAAACATCTCCATATTGGCTAAAAAGCATCAACTTAACACACTTTTTATCTTTGTAGAAATCACTGACAAGCCCGGCTTTACTACAAACTTGATTGATGAACTTGGGGACGAGCTTTTTATAGTGGAGCTCAAAGAAGGTACAGGAAATCTTGATACAGCACTGAAATACCTTGAAGAACTGGCAAGCAAGAACACTGGCTTTAATTATACCAAAGATGAACTCTTGTCCGCTTTAGGCAATAAGACTGCCTTCCGTCCCTCCGACGTGCAACATGCCTACGAAAGTCTTTACCGTGGCAGCCTCCGCAACAAAACCTACCCTGCTTACCGGCAGGCAGTCACCCTCTCCAAGCCAAAACTCACCATCACTGACAAAGATGCTTACCAAACCCTGCAGGATATGATTGGACTGACGAAGGTCAAAGAACTCACCAAACAAATACTAAGCACTGCCAAGATACAGAAACTTCGCTCAGATTACGGCCTTGCCAAGGATTCTGTCAGCCTCCACATGGTATTTACCGGGAACCCTGGCAGCGCCAAAACCACCGTAGCCCGTCTCCTGGCAGAGATACTCAGCCATGAAGGCGTTTTGACCAGTGGCAAATTCGTAGAATGCGGCCGAGCCGATCTAGTGGGCAGATACGTTGGTTGGACAGCTCCAAGTGTAGAGAAACACTTTCGCATGGCGAGGGGTGGCATTCTCTTTATAGACGAAGCGTATTCCCTGGTAGACGAGCATAGTGGCAGCTTTGGTGATGAGGCCATCAACACCATCGTACAAGAGATGGAAAACCACCGTGATGATACCATCGTGATTTTTGCAGGATATCCCGACAAGATGAAGAACTTCTTGGAAAAGAACGAAGGACTGAAAAGCCGTATAGCTTTCCACCTGGACTTCCCTGACTACAACGAAGATGAGCTAATTGACATACTAGCGCTGATGGCCAGGAAAAAAGGCTATACCCTTTGTCACGAAGCAGAGGAAAAATGCCGTCATATCTTTGCCCAGGTCTGCAAGCAGGCAGATTTTGGCAATGGACGCTATGCCCGCAACCTGCTGGAGCAAGCTATCATGAAACAATCCCTTAGACTGATTGAGAACAGTAAAGGGAAAATAGAGCGTGAAGAACTCTTGCAACTGCGCCCAGAGGACTTCAACATTACTTGTCAAAAGCTATATAAAGAAAAGAGAGTCTTGGGATTTTCCCGCTCAGCATGAATCTTTGGAGGATAAAATCCATGAGTAACAGCATAAACACCCCACCGTATAAATACGCACAAAATTCAGATACTACCATAGATAATGCTCTTTTATCCAGATATACCGCATTAAAAGCTAAAGTTATAGAACGCAAAGAACAGTTTGCATCACTAATGAAGTTCGTCGAAACCGAAACTGCCTACCTTACCTCTCCTGCTTCCACAAAATTCCACCTTAGCCGAAAGCATGGACTTTTAGAGCACAGTATAAACGTAGCAGAAACCATGCTGAAAATCAAAGAAACCTTAGCACCTGAAATCTCAGATGAAAGCTGTGTCGTGACAGCCCTGCTTCATGACCTTGGCAAAGCAGGAATGCCCGGCCACCCACAATATATTGAAAACCACCAATCGGAAAAATATCGTACTCCCTACTTTTGGAACAAAGAACTCGTTTACCTCAGCGTCCCTGTACGCAGCCTTTATATTATAGGCCCCCGCTTTCCACTAACGGAAGAAGAAGCACAAGCTATTATCTATCACGATGGACAGTATGTGGAAGATAATAGAAGCGTAGCAACTCACGAAGAACCATTGACACTGCTATTACAGTATGCAGATACTTGGAGCGGATTCGTTATTGAAAAATGAAAAATTTAATTTGTTATAAAAAGGAGGCATTTGTTTGTCTGATATCTCTTTTTATATTATCAAATCCACCCTAAGCAATCTGGTCAGTCTATCAGTTTTCATGGAAAACTTTGATGAGATAATTTTTATTCCTCCATAAATTAAATATTTAAGGTTAAAAAGAATCAAAGAGTTTTAATGGATACATTACAAAAGAAAGAAGGATAGAAATCATGCACTATGGAGAATGGATACCTGAAATCGAAGGTAAAAACAATGTCCTAATACTAGGAGAGTCTCATTATGAAGATAATGGTAAGCAAGGAATTCCTGGAGATTATCCGACCTCAGCAGTTATAAATACTTATATCGGCGGAGAGCGTGGAGACTGGACAAGATTTTTTACCAATATCGCAAGATCATTTAATTCAAATGTCGTAGAATTTTACAAAAGAGTCTATTTTGGCAATTATGTCGATGTACTTTGTAGTAAAGGATCTACTAGCAACGCTGAACATTATATACATCAAGATAGAATTAAATATAACAAAGAGTTATTTGATTTTTGCAATAATAATAAAATAAATGTTTTGATGTGCTTTAGTATCAGAGCATATAATGCTCTTCCTTCTTCCGATAAATCTGTTGGTATAAAAGAAGAGCTTATAGATGTAAAAAGCATATGCAAAGTAAGAAAATACATCTATATGCCTAATATTGATTATGAAGGACTATCATTAAAAAATAAATTAATAGTATATGGAATACAACACCCATCCAGAGGTTACTCTCATACACTTGTTTATAACAATTGCATACGCAAGCAAAAAGAACTAAAATGGTTATGCGATTTAAAGTGATAATATTCTCTTACATATTTGCAGAACCAATGGCTACGGCACAGGTGGACATTGGGAGATTGGCGACCTGTCTGCCAGGCAGGACAAGACCCTTTTGCAGGATCTGCTACATGACACCGACATGCTTTTCATCACCGCAGGCTTTGGCGGTGGTGCCGGCTGTGGCATAGCCCCGGTACTTGCTCAGCTGGCCAAGGAGCAGGACATCCTGACGGTTGCTGTGGTAACAGAACCTTTTTCATTCGAGGGAACCCAAAGGAAAAACACGGCTGTCAATGCCCTCAAAAGAATAGAAAATGAAGTAGATGCCTTGATAGTCATACAGAATGACAGCCTCATGCTACTTCCCGAAGCAAAGAAACTAACCATCAAAGATGCCTTCAAGCTGACGGACGCTGTTCTAAAAAAAGCGGTAAACCTTATCACCGAAATAATCAACACCACTGGCGATGTAAACATTGATTTCGCCGATATCAAGACTATCCTGCGTCAAAGCCCACTCAGTGACGCTGTATTCACCATGGGCAGCGACAGCACCGGCAACATATACCAAGCTATGGAACAAGCCTGCAACAGTCCCCTACTAAAATCTAGTATCAACGGTGCCCGTGGAGTCATCCTCTACATAATCGGCAATGAGGATATGAGCATGTACGACATCAACACTGCCATAATGAAACTCAAAGAGCACCTCAGCGATGATGCAAACCTCATCTGGGGCTACTTAGGAGACCACGCTTCTGACGGCAATGTGAGAGTTATGCTGATTGCCACTGACTTTCTTCGCAACTAACTTTATGTAAAGAAAATCTACTAACTATATGATTTAGGTTACAAAAATCACTCATTCTTCCCCCATTCTGTGGAAAAGTGTAAAACACTGTGGATAATTCCTCTTTAGCTGTCAATTATCCACAGAAAATCGTGGATTACCTGTTGATAACCCACTTGGATTCTGATAAAATAACTGTTGATATTTTTGTGATTAGTCCCGCATGTGAAAGCTTGCGGGGCTTTGTGCCTGCAAGGCTTTGCGGGTTGTGTGAAAAAGTTTTCCACAGTTGTGGATAAGCATGTGCATAACATTTTCTTTTATGAAAGGAAACCTTATATATGGATAAGACGGAACTCAAGGCCCTCTGGGAGCAGATATTTGCCAAGGCCCCGGAGTATTTCTCCATGACCATTTGCAAGCAGTGGCTCTCCCCCCTGACAGTGCTCTCCATAGATGATGAGACGCTGGTCATTGGGGCCCGCACGGATTTTACCAGAGACTGGGTAAATGAAAAATACCGCAGCATGCTTGAGGATGTGGTGGCGGATGTCCTTGGTTCCGAACGCCGTATCAGGATAGAGACCATACCTAAAGAGGAATGGATCAGGGAGGCCCAGGAGGAGCTGCCCAAGGTCCGCGAGACTCTGAGGCCCAAGGATGAGCCTGAGCAGCAGACCCTGGATTATGCCTCCCCCGTACGGCTGAAGCGCTCGGATCTGGCGAGCAGCGAGGCGGAAATGCCTGCCCCTGCCCCCTCCCCAGAGGTGACCATCACGGCCTCCTCTGATGCCGATATGCACCTCATTGCCCCGGGGGATTCTTCTTCCCTGAACCCGAAATATACCTTTGATACTTTCGTCACCGGCGGCTCCAACCGCTTTGCCCATGCAGCTGCTCTGGCAGTGTCCGAGAACCCGGGCAAGGTCTACAACCCCTTCTTCATGTACGGCGGCGTTGGTCTGGGCAAGACCCATTTGATGCACGCCATTGGCAACAGCGTTTTGAAGAGCCACCCCAATATGCGGGTGCTGTACGTTTCTTCTGAGCAGTTCACCAACGAGATCATCCAGAGCATCCAGAAGGGCCAGGCAGAGGCTTTCCGCCAGAAGTACCGCAATATCGACGTACTGCTGGTCGATGATATCCAGTTCATCAGCGGCAAGACCAGTACCCAGGAGGAGTTCTTCCATACTTTCAACACCCTCCACGATGCCCAGAAGCAGATCATCCTAAGCTCCGATAGACCGCCCCGTGAGGTGCAGAAGTTGGAAGACAGGCTCCGCAGCCGCTTTGAGTGGGGTCTTATCACGGACATCCAGGCTCCTGACCTGGAGACCCGTATTGCCATTTTGAAGAACAAGGCCATCATTGACCATTTTGATGTGCCCAATGATGTGATGGTCTATATCGCCAGCCGCATCGACAGCAACATCCGTGAGCTGGAAGGCGCCCTGACCCGCGTGGTGGCTTACGCCTCCCTGAACAACACCCCCATCACCACTGAGGTGGTGGCAGCAGCCCTGAAGGACGTTTTCCCCCAGGGTGCTGCCAAAGAGATTTCCATGGAGATTATCGAGACCATTGTGGCCGGATATTTCAAGGTGTCCGTGGAGGATCTCCATTCCAAGAAGCGCAGCCGCAATATCGCCTTCCCCCGCCAGATTGCCATGTACCTCTGCCGTGAGCTGACGGAGACCAGCCTGCCCCAGATCGGCAATTTCTTCGGCGGCAGGGACCATACCACGGTGCTCCATGCCTGCGAGAAGATCACCAATGAAAAGGAAACTGAGGTAAAGCTGGCCAACACCATCGCTGAGCTGATTGAAGAAATCAAGAAGTAAAGCCTTGTTGATAAGTACGTAGATAATCTATGTATAAGAATGTGGAGCAAATGTGGATAAGTAATTTTCTTCCCTTTCACTGTTAATATGTGGATAACCTGGAACAAAACTCCCACAGCCTTATCAACATTGAAAATGTGCATAACATATAAGGCCACCCCACTTATCCACCTTTCCACAGGCCCTACTACTACGACGGCTATTTATATATAAAATACAGAAATAATATTAAAACCATGCGGGCCGCTTTCCAAGGACAGGCCCGTTTCCTCATTCATTCCCCCTTCCCTTTCAGGAGAGGGACTAAAAAGAAAGGATCGCCCATGAAAATCACCTGCGCAAAAAATGAACTCTTGAATGCTATCCGCTTTGTGGCCAAGGCCATTTCCTCTAAGCCACAGACTCCTCTTTTGGCAGGCATCTATCTGAAGGCAGAGGGTGACACTGCTGAGCTGCACGGCAATAACAATGAGATAGGCCTTATCTGCAAGATTCATGCTGAGGTGGAAAGACCTGGTGAAATCACCCTTACTGGCAGGTATTTCCAGGAAGTCATTACGAAGCTGCCTGGTGAGGATGTCACTCTGGACTACAGCGATGCTGAGAAGATTGTACATATTACCTCTGGCTCCGCTGACTTCCGTCTGCTCTCCATGGATTCCCGTTCTTATCCCACGGTAAAGCACTTCGAAGGAAATCTTTCCTTTACCGTTAAGGACAATGTTTTGAGAGAAGCGGTTAGAAAGACGGTTTTTGCCTGTGCTACGGATCCCAACCGTCCTCTTTTCACTGGCGTTTCTGTGCAGGTTCGCACTGACCATGTGATTTTCGCTGCCACCAACAGCCATCGCCTCTCAGTAAATAATCTTCATCTGACGGATACTACCAAGACTATCAATATGATTGTGCCTTCCCGCATCCTGCAGGAGTTGCTTCATACTTTGAACAGCGAGATTCCCATTGATGTGAAGGTGACCTGCTCTTATAATTCCCTGAGCTTTGAGTTTGAGGATGTGTTCATGACTTCCAGGTTGCTGGAGGGTAATTTCCCTGATTTTGACAGGGTTATCCCCAAGGAGTTCAAGACCAAGGTTCATCTGAACACTGAGGCTTTCCGGGCTGCCGTGGAGCGTGTTTCCCTGATTGCCCGTTCTTCTGAGTACAATATCATCAAGCTGGAGTTTGGCGGCAATGGAGTGGTTATTTCTTCCACCAACCAGGAGGTTGGTAATGCCAAGGAGGAAGTGGCTGCTCAGATTGAGGGAGATGGCATTGTGATTTCCTTCAATGCTGCTTATTTGGGTGATGCGCTTAAGATTATGGACAGCAAGACCATTACTTTCTGCCTGAATGAGCCGTTGACGGCGGCCAGGATTGTGGAAGATGGGGTTGAGGATTTCGTGTACGTGGTGACTCCGGTGCGCACGGCCAACTAAGGTTTCTCCTTACT
>CAJOIN010000039.1 GCA_905234515.1 uncultured Selenomonas sp. | reverse complement strand
TGGCTATACAAACCAAGCAAAACACAAAAAAGGCCCCGCAAAAAAACACGCGGAGCCTTGTGTAGCAAGGGATTGTGGGTTTGGGTATGGAGGCGGAGGGAGCGAATTAAATCTGCCCAATCATCTTATGTGTCTGGGGTATCACCCTTACATCCTTAAGCTTCGTCAAAGCGTAGTTTTGGCAGATAAGGATTTTTTCCGGGCTGGCAGCCTTGGAACCGCCGTAGGGAGTGACCGGCTGAATGATGAAGAGTGCCTCAGGGGCAGTCTCTGCTGCCAAATCTATGGCCTGGCGGAACTCCTCCTCGGTGGTTTCCTCTGCTACCACCAGCTTGATATAGAGGTCCTTGTTTTTCGCCACCTCCATAAAGCGCCTGTGGGCCTCCCACTGGGGCTTGGTGACCACACTGGGCAGCTTGATATCCATACTGATGATATCAACGATATCAAGAATGCTCTCCAGCTGCTCATAAAGAGTACCATTTGTTTCCAAAAAGACTGGCGCCTCAATTTCCTTGGCAATCTCCCGGATAAAATCTGCATGGAGCAAAGGCTCCCCCCCGGTAAAGCTCACGGCCTGGTGGGGCACTTCCCTGCAGAGACGGTTGATTTCCATAGCCACCTGGCTGACAGAACGGGGATTGGGCAGCTTGGCAAACTCCCGGCTGCCTGCGTATGTTTCTATGTTGCAGAATTCATGGCTGCCAGGCTTGTTTTCCGTGTCACAGTAGCAACAGTCCAGATTGCAGCCCTCAAAGCGCACGAAGACCTGACGGCAGCCCACATATTTGCCTTCCCCCTGAATGGAGGAAAAGATTTCAATCAAATTCTCTTTCATATTTCAGTCCTTTGTGTAGGTAACGCTGGATTTTGGTGACTCGAAGACAGTGACAGCAGAAAGCTGGCTGTCCCGCTGGAAAACCTCACTGGACTCCAGCTCCTCATAGATAATCCGGGCCAAATTCTCCGCCGTAGGATTAAGGCCCCCATTGAAAGGCTCCAACTCGTTGAGGAAGCGGTGGTCGAAACGCTCCAGGGTATCCTTCAGGGCCTGCTTGATGACCTTGAAATCCACCAGCATGCCCAGCTCATCCAGCTCACGGCCCTTGACCTCAGCTTCCACTACCCAGTTGTGGCCGTGGAGCCTGTCACACTTGCCGGGATAGCCTGCCACCCGATGGGCAGCCTCGAAGGCCCCCTCCACTTTCAATGTATACATGCACACTCCTCCTAGAGAGAAAAGCACTCCGCTGACGCGAAGTGCTTGTTTTTTTAATTCAGCTTATCAAAGCCTTTGGTATTCTTTACGTTGCCCACCAAATCAGCCATATTCATGGCACGGGTATGCTGGGTATGGCTCCACTCGTGCTCGTTCCTGTGGATGAAGCCCAGGAAGATGATGGGAATCCAGGAATAGATGAACACGGGATAAAGCAGCATATAGAGCCAGGCCTTCCACTTAGCCCTAATCTTAAAGAGAATGACCATGGGCAGAATGTACTGGCCCATCATGATGGCGGTCATCATCTGGGAGGGCAGCAGAGTGTAGATATTGGTATAGAAAGGCTCGAAGCCCAGCTGCACATAGCTGATGATAATGAAGAAGGTGGATATCATCAAGAAATGGGGCTGCAGAAGATAAATGCAACCATCCCAGATACGGATATCCTTCTGACGCCAGCCCTCAATAAGCATCTTAGGAATGAAGCGATGAGCCACATCAAACTGTCCCTGAGCCCAGCGCTTGCGCTGATTCCAGGACTGCTTGAAGGTCAGAGGCTTCTCATCGTAGACGATAGCATCATGAGCCCAGGTGGTCTTGATGCCCTCAGCCAAGGACTTCATGGTAAACTCCATGTCCTCCGTCAGGCAGGTAGCACGCCAACCGTGCTTCTTCAGCACGTCCGTAGTAATGCACATGCCGGTGCCACCCAACACAGCGGAAAGGCCGATATTGGTCTTGGCCAGATGGGAGATATGGTCGATGACCCAGAAGGCGATGGCAAAGGTGCCAGCCACCCAGGTATCGTAGGGATTCTTAGCGTCCAGATAACCCTGGATAATCTTGTCACCCTTGCACAGGCGGTTGTTCATCTCCATGAGGAACTGGGGATGAACCAAATTGTCAGCATCGAAGATGACCACTGCATCGTACTGCTTCTCCATCTCGAAGAGCCTCTCGAACATCCATTCCAGAGCAAAGCCCTTGCTCTTCTTGGTGGGATGGGTACGCTCACAGACGATGGCGCCAGCCGCAGAGGCAATCTCTGCCGTATTGTCATTGCAGTTGTCGGCAATGACAAAGACATCATAAAGCTCCTTGGGGTAATTCAGCATCTGGAGATTTTCCACCAGCTGCCCGATAACGGCCTGCTCATTATGGGCCGCCACGATAACGGCGAAGGTCTTCTTAGGCGTCATGATTTTCTTTTCCCTGCGGCGCCACAGGCCACAGAAGCCAATAACAAAGAAATACAGGGTAAAAAGAAAAATCAGAATCTGCATGGGGACCATAACTATATCAAAGGGATATGCCACAAACTATCAGCCTTTCCTTGCTATCGCAATGATTGAATTGATTATGCCGCTAGCCGCATAGGTGCCAAACACCGCCGCAAGCACCGCCGGCACAAGGGCCGCTGCCCCTGCATAGATGATGGCCACAAAACACAAGACGGCAAAAATCTTGGTGGACAGATAAATGGGCTCAGCCCCATCTCCCTTAAAATTGGGATAATGCACATGACTTACCATCAGGTAAGCTACCACTGCCATAAGCAGAGGATAGCTGTAACCCAAAATATGTGGGTCAAAGCCCGTCTCCACAAACAGCAAAGTTGACATGGCCACAATGTTGCCCCCGGCAGGAATGGCCAGCCCCATGAAATAACCGTGAACCACATCTGCATTCACGTTGAATCGGGCCAGGCGCCACATGCCACAGATGGCAAAGAAGATAGCCACCGCCAAGCCCAGATAGCCATAATCCTTCAGCACCAAACACCAGGCCAGAATGGCCGGGGCAATGCCAAAGGAACCCAAATCGCAAAGGGAATCCATTTCCTTGCCCATCTCACTGGACACCCCGAAGATGCGGGCAGTGCGCCCGTCCAGACCGTCAGCCACCAGGGCCAGCAGTATGAAGATGGACCCCCATACGAAATTGCCGTCAATAGTTGCTATGATTGAGCACATGCCAAATACCAGATTCATGGACGTGCATGCATTCGGAATGATTCTGCGATAATCCATCAGTCCTTAAGCCTCCCGATAACAGTCTGTCCGCCAGTGACCTTCTCGCCCTTACTCACGCACACCTCAACGTCTGCGGGCATGACGATTTCCAGGCAGGAGCCAAAGCGAATCATGCCATAAAGATCACCTTGTTTCAGCTTGTCCTCCAAGGTCACCCAAGACACGATACGCCTGGCCAGAATCCCCGCAATCTGCTTTACAGTAATGCGCAGGCGGTCATTTTCCAAACCGATAAGGTGGTGTTCATTGACAAAGCCCACCTCATCCTTATAGGCAGGACGGAAACGGCCACAGAAATACTTCTGCAGCTTGATTTCCCCATCCATAGGACTGCGGTTTACATGCACATTGAAAACTGACATGAAAATGGTAACCTTGCGGCAGGGCCCCTGCACAAAGTCATCCTCATCATGCTCAAGCTCCGCAATGTCCTGCACCGTACCGTCAGCAGGAGACAGAATGTGATTGTCATCCACGGCGATTTCCCGACGGGGATTGCGGAAAAAATACATAAAATATATGGCCAATACGGCAGGAATAACCGCCACATAAACATTGACCGACAAACCCAAAACTATGGCCAGGGCCAGACAGAAACCTATAAAAGGATAGCCTTCCCTTACGATATGGAGCAAGACTCCACCTCCTGAACAAGTTTGTATATATGAGGAAATCCACTCCCCCATAAACCACCTAATGATTATAACGCAATAATCCACAATTTGCTATAGGCAAATTATGGATTATTGCGTTTCGCCGAGGTGGAGATTTTCTCCGCCTCGGCATAACGCAGTTTCCTCATTTCATTATTATCTCCTCGACGCATGCACTTTCAGCACAAACTTTGGCAGAGCCATAAGTCTGCCTGCCCGTTTAGGCTGAAGCATGCCCCTAAAAAGCCACTCCAGCTTCGCCTTCTGCATCCAGCGGGGGGCACGCTTCATGACGCCTGCCATGACGTCCAAAGTCCCGCCCACACCTATAGACACAGGCACCTGCAGCTCATCCTTATACTTCCAAAGCCATTTTTCCTGCTTAGGC
Organism: uncultured Selenomonas sp.; assembly: GCA_905234515.1. Lineage (GTDB taxonomy): Bacteria > Bacillota > Negativicutes > Selenomonadales > Selenomonadaceae > Selenomonas_B. The sequence continues at coordinate 10,378 of CAJOIN010000039.1, read as the reverse complement.
ACCCCCAGGGCTGCCAACAGGATATGCGGCTTGGCTGCCTTGATCTCTTCAATAATGGCAGGTTCGTCTGACTCCTTGAAAAAGCCATTCCTCACCCCGCAGACCTCAATGCCGGGATAAAGTTGCTCGGCCTTGGCCTTGGCCTTCTCAGCCACCCCAGGAGCAGAGCCGAAGAAATATATCCTCTGTCCCCTTTTGGCAGCCTCTGCCAATAGCCGGCCACCCGCTCCGGCATCTCAAAACCTAGATGATGAGCTGCCCATACGGTGCCTGCTCCATCTGGAGTCACCATAGCCGCCCCATTGAGGATATCCCTAAGTTCCTCATCATAGGTGGCACGCATAATCATCTCTGCATTGGCAGTGGCTATGAGCACAGGCTCTTTTGCCTCTATATATGATTCAACCTGCACCACAGCTTCGGCCATGGTGAGAGAATCAACATTCACTCCAAGTATATCTACCTTATTCGGCACTTCATTACCTCCCACAGTTTCCATGATCTCAAACATCTTGACATCTTTACGATTTTAACATTATTTGATTTTGCAGGTCAAGAACAAAAAGCGGCAGCCAGTCCTCAAGGAACCAACTGCCGTCTGCCTTAGCCTATATTGTAGGAAGCCATTAGCTTCTTCATGTAGTTGCGTATTTTCTGCATTACCTTGACCATACCGTCCATAGCTTTGGGCTGACGGATAACATATTGGAGCACCTTGTAGCGCATCTGGCGGTAATCTTCGTCGAAGATCTTCAGAACTTCTTCCATCTCCATCTCCGTAGATACCTCGGGGATATTGGAGCACTGGATTTCCGAAGCACGGCCGCTTATCTTTGCTACATCTCCCCGGAAGGGAATGTATACCTCGACCCCCAGCTCCTTATGTATCCTGGCCTTCAGTGCCTCCTGGGAAGGTGCCTCACCGTGGACAATAAAGATTTTAGCAGGCTTGGGATTCTGTATCTCAGAGATCCAGTCCATGATCTGGTTGGCATCAGCATGAGCCGAAAAGCCATTCATGACCTCAATCTTGGCCCTGACCACCACTTCCTCCCCCATGACTCTGACCCGCTTCAAGCCTTCCACCAGGCGGCGTCCCAAGCTCCCTTCCGCCTGATAGCCCGCAAAAAGCACTGTGGACTCAGGCCGCCAGAGGTTGTGCTTCAGATGATGGAGCACCCGGCCTGCATCTGCCATACCAGAAGCGGAAAGGATGATGGCGGAACCTTCGGAGGAATTAAGCGCCCGTGATTCCTCCGGGGTCACGCAGAGTTGCAGCTGGGGGAATTCCGGCACACTGCCGTCCGGCCCTATCAGCTGCAGAGATTCCTCATCAAAGTTCTCATAGTTCTTGAAGAAAATCCTGGTGGCGTTGATGGCCAGAGGGCTGTCCAGCACAATAGGGATGTCGCTGTCCAAACGCCCCGCCCGCCACAGATTGTAGAGATAGTAAAGCAGGGTCTGGGTGCGCCCCACTGCGAAGGCAGGAATGATCAGGTTGCCCCCCCGGTCCATGGTATCGTTGATGATTTCCAGCAGCCTGGTTTCCTTGTCATAAATGGGATGCAGCCTGTCCCCATAGGTGGACTCCACCAAAAGGAAGTCCGCCCCCTCAATGATGGCAGGGTCACGCAAAATAGGTTGGTCATTCTGCCCCAAATCCCCGGAAAACACCAGTTTGGTGGTCTTTTCCCTTTCCGTCACCCACATCTCCACCAAAGCCGAGCCTATGATATGACCTGCATCCCGGAATTTAACCTTGATATTATCTGCCAGGTCCCATTCTGCATCATAGGGACACGGGGAAAAATGCTTCAACGCCTCTGCCGCATCATCCAGCGTATAGAGAGGTTCCAGAGGCTCCAAGCCCCGCCTGGCGTTCTTACGATTCATGAGCAGGGAATCAGATTCCTGGATATGTGCCGAATCCGGCAACATGATCATAGCCAGGTCGCAGGTGGCCTTGGTGGCATACACCGTGCCCTTGAAGCCCTGCCGCACCAGCTTCGGAATCAGGCCGCTATGGTCCACATGGGCGTGTGTCAGCACCACAGCATCTATGTCTGCGGGATTGAAGGAAAAATCATTGTAGTTCAGCAGCCTGACCCGCCGCGCCCCCTGGAACATGCCGCAGTCAATCAGATATCGCCTGTCATTGCTCTCCAAAAGATAGCAGGACCCCGTCACCGTATGGGCCGCTCCCCAAAATTCCAAACGCATAGCCGCCACTCCCTTCTGCAATCAGAGCGCTTTCTATGTTGTTTTAATTCTTGGCAAACAAAAAAAGTCCTTCCACTTGGAAAGGACTTTCAATGCTAAAGGACATAAATCCTCAATCTTCACCTATCATGCGCACCTCGGGATAAAGCTTCACCCCGTGCTTCTCAAAGACCAAGCGCTGCACTTCCTTGATGAGGCCCTGCACATCGGCGGCAGTGGCATGGCCGGCGTTTACCACAAAGCCTGCATGCTTGGTGGATACCTGGGCGCCGCCCACCTTCAACCCCTTAAGGCCTGTCTGGTCGATAAGGGTTCCGGCAAAGTATCCTTCCGGCCGCTTAAAGGTGGAGCCTGCACTGGGCATTTCCAAAGGCTGCTTCGACTCACGGCGCTGGGTATAGTCTGCCATCAGGCTGCGGATTTCAGCTTCATCCCCGGGCTGCAGTTCCAGCTCCACCTCACAAATCAGTTCCCCGTTTTCCTGAAAAACGCTGTGACGATAGCCTAAATCAAGCTCATCCTTGTTATAGGATTTCAAAGAGCCATCCTTGGCAACTGCCGTGACACTATATGCCACATCCCTGGTCTCCCCACCATAGGCACCAGCATTCATAAATACTGCGCCGCCAAGGCTGCCGGGAATGCCACAGGCATACTCTAAACCAGCCAGGCAATGAGCTGCTGCAAACTCACTGATGTCCTTCAAGAGAACTCCTGCCCCGGCAATAATATGCTTTCCCTCAATACGCATTTCCGACATGGGGCCGTTGAATTTCACTACCACCCCACGTATGCCGCCGTCCCTTACCAAAAGATTCGAGCCATTGCCCAATACAGTAAGCCGCAGCTTATATTCATTAACCAGGGATACTATTTTCTGCACCTCCTGGATGCTGTGCGGGAAGATAAGACAATCTGCCGGGCCACCGATTTCAAAGGTGGTCTGGCGGCTCATGGGCTCATCCAAAAGAAGTTGCTCTGCCTGGAGAAATTCACGGCATGCACTGATAAATCCTTCATTTACTTTCATTGACTGAAACGTCCCCTATCTATTTCAAATATGCAGTCCCGGCCCATTTTCAGAAAGCCCGGGGTAACTAAGCTGGCGCAGGGCCTCATAGGCCACAATGGCGGCAGAATTGCCCAGATTAAGCGAGCGGGCTTTCTCCACCATAGGGATGCGCACACACTCATCCCAATGTGCCTGAAGTATCTCCTCAGGTATCCCCGCAGTCTCCTTGCCGAAAACCAGCAAGTCATCTATCTCATAGCTGGCTTCACTGTGGGCACGGGGTGCCTTGGTGGAGCAGTAGTGAAAATTATACCCCTGGTATTTTTCCAATACCTCAGCAAAATTTTCATGCACATGTACCTTAACCAAATGCCAATAATCCAAGCCAGCTCTCTTTAAGTGCTTGTCATCAATCTCGAAGCCAAGGGGCTTTACAAGATGAAGTTCAATGCCCGTAGCAGCACAAAGCCTGGCAATATTGCCCGTATTGCCGGGAATCTCTGGTTCTATTAAAACTATATGCAAAAAAGTCACCTCTGTATTTCGTCTGACTTGTCTATTATAGTAAATGGACGATATAAAAACAAGCTTTTAAGGTGACACCAACCACATAAAAAGCCCGCTGCGGCTGCAGACCGAAGCGGGCTCCTAATCATATCAAATCTGTTTTTCTGCCAGGTCTTCCTGAGCTTTTCTTTCGGCTTCCAAGAGTTTCTTGGCTGCTTTCAGCTGCTTTTCCACCTGCTTGTAGGAAGTCCCTCCCAGGGAATTCCTGCTCCCCACACAGGTCTCAGGACTGATAGCCTCATAGATATCCTCCTCGAAGAGCTGGGAAAGTGCCTTGTACTCCTCCAAAGGCATATCCTGAAGATAGCGTTCCTTGGCCAGACAATCGTGAACCGCCTTGCCAGAGACGGCATGGGCCTCACGGAAGGGCATGCCTTTTTTCACCAGATAGTCGGCCAAATCCGTGGCGTTGGAGAAATCCTCGGCCACAGCCCGGCGCATGACATCCTTCTTCACCTTCATACCGCGAATCAGCTGGCTATAGACTTCCAAGCTGAATTTCACCGTATCGATGGCGTCGAAGATGCCTTCCTTGTCCTCCTGCAGGTCCTTGTTGTAAGCCAGCGGCAGGCCCTTCACGGCGGTGAGCATGGCCATCAGATGGCCTACCACTCTGCCGGTCTTGCCTCTCACCAGCTCGGACACATCGGGGTTCTTCTTCTGTGGCATCATAGAAGAGCCTGTGCAATGGGCGTCATCCAGTTCCACGAAGGAGAACTCGCGGCTGCACCAGAGGATAGTTTCCTCGGACAGGCGAGACAGATGCACCATCAGGATGGAGGCGGCAGACAGGAATTCCATGATGTAGTCGCGATCGCTGACTGCATCCAAGCTGTTGCCGTAAATCTGCTGGAAATTCAGCTGCTTGGCCACCAATTCCCTGTCAATGGGGAAGGTAGTACCAGCCAAGGCTCCCGCGCCCAAGGGCATAATGTCTGCCCGGCGGTAGACCCCCTCAAAGCGGGCAAAATCCCTGGAGAGCATGCCGAAGTAAGCCAGCAGGTGGTGGGCAAAGAGGATAGGCTGTGCCCGCTGCAGATGGGTGTAGCCGGGCATGATTACATCCTGGTTCTTCTCTGCCGTTTCCACCAGAGCCTGCTGCAGGTTCCTGATCTGGGCCAGCACGGCCGCCGTTTCCCGACGGACATACATGTGGGTGTCCAGAGCCACCTGGTCGTTGCGACTGCGGGCGGTATGGAGCCGCCCCCCAGCCTCGCCGATGGCTTCCGTCAGCCGCTTTTCAATGTTCATGTGGATATCTTCCAGGTCCACAGAGAAGTCAAACTCCCCTGCTTCAATCTGCCCCTCGATGTCCTTCAAGCCCTGCAAAATGGCTCCGCAGTCATCCTCGGAGATGATTCCGCATTTGGAAAGCATTATGGCATGGGCGATGGACCCGGCAATATCCTCATGGTACATGCGCTTGTCAAAGTTTATGGACGCCTGGAACTCATTGACCATTTCATCAACGGTCTTGGTAAAGCGTCCTCCCCACATTGCCTCACTCATTTGGAATTCTTCTCCTGCATGAGGGCCCTGACCTTCAAAGGCAGGCCAAAGAGGTTGATGAAGCCCGTAGCATCAGCCTGGTCATAGACATCATCATGCTCGAAGGTGACGAATTCCTGGCTGTAGAGGGAATAGGGAGAAGTGGAGCCGGCGGAGATGATGTTGCCCTTGTAGAGCTTCAGCTTCACACTACCGGTAACGGTCTGCTGGGTGCTGTCCACGAAGGCAGCCAGGGCCTCGCGAAGCTGGCAGAACCACATGCCGTCATAGACCAGCTCTCCGTAGCGGATAGCCAGGCCTTCCTTGTAATGGAAAGTAGCGCGGTCAAGGCAGAGATACTCAAGCTCACGGTGTGCATAGTAGAGCAGGGCTCCGCCGGGATTCTCATAGACACCGCGGGACTTCATGCCTACCAGGCGGTTCTCGCAGATATCCACAATACCCACGCCGTTGCGGGCGCCAATCTCATTGAGCTTGGTAAGGAGCTCCACAGCCCCCAGCTTCTCGCCGTTGACAGCTACGGGCTTGCCCTTCTCAAAGTCGATGGTCACATACTCGGGCTTATCCGGTGCATCCTCAGGAGCCTTGGAAATCAGGAACATGCTGTTCTTGGGCTCGTTAGCAGGATCCTCCAGGTCGGAACCCTCATGGGACAGATGCCAGATATTGCGGTCCATGCTGTAGGTCTTGTTCTCAGTAGCCACAGGGATATCATGCTTCTTGGCATACTCGATTTCAGCGCTGCGGGAATCAAGGTCCCACTCACGCCAGGGAGCGATGATGGTGAGGTTCGGAGCCAGTGCCTTTACCGTCAGCTCAAAACGCACCTGGTCGTTGCCCTTGCCGGTGGCGCCGTGAGCAATAGCATCCGCGCCTTCCTTCTTGGCGATATCCACCAGCCACTTAGCAATGAGAGGACGGGCAAAGGAGGTGCCCAGGAGGTACTTGCCCTCATAGACAGCCCCAGCCTGCAGGGTGGGCCAGACATAATCTTCCAGGAATTCCTGGGTGAGGTTTTCCACATAGACCTTGGAAGCGCCAGACTTCAAAGCCTTGTCATGGACCACATCCAGCTCATCCCCCTGGCCGATATCGCAGCAGCAGGCGATGACTTCGCAACCGTCATAGTTCTCCTTGAGCCAGGGAATAATGACGGAAGTGTCCAGACCACCGGAATATGCCAGTACAACTTTGCTAACCTTTGCCTTTTCCATAGTAAGCATCTCCTTTTATCTTTGTCTTATGTGAATATCATTGAAACCTTACTTATCACCCCATGAGCAGGGCCATAATGGCCTTCTGGGTATGGAGGCGGTTCTCTGCCTCGTCAAAGATGACATCAGCATTGGCCTCCAGCACTTCCTCGGTGATTTCCTCCCCCCGGTAAGCGGGCAGGCAGTGCATGACGATGGCCCGCTTGTCAGCATGGGCCATGAGCTCCTTGTTCACCTGATAGGGAGCGAAAATCTTCTTGCGGGCATCGTGCTCCTCTTCCTGGCCCATGCTGGCCCAGGTGTCGGTTACCACAATGTCAGCTCCCTTGACGGCCTCCACCGGGTCGGTCATCAGGGTGATGGAAGCGCCTGTAGCCTTAGCATCTTCCATAGCCAGCTTGGTAACCTCAGGGTCAGGACGGTAGTCCTCCGGGGTGGCAGCCACGAATTCCATACCTGCCTTGGCACAGCCATACATGTAGGAGTTAGTCATGTTGTTGCCGTCCCCCACATAGGCCATTTTCAGCCCCTTGAGGTTCTTGCCCTTGTGCTCCTTGATAGTGAGCAGGTCCGTCAGCACCTGGCAGGGGTGCAGGAGGTCCGTCAAAGCGTTGATAACGGGGATATCTGCATACTCTGCCAGTTCCACCACCCGCTCATGGCCGTAGGTGCGGATCATGATGCCGTCCAGATAGCGAGACAGCACTCTTGCCGTGTCCTTGATGGGCTCGCCGCGGCCAAGCTGCAGGTCGCGGTTGGAAAGGAACAGGGCCTGTCCCCCCAACTGATACATGCCGGTTTCAAAGGAAACCCTGGTACGGGTGGAGGACTTCTCAAAAATCATGCCCAAAGTCTTGCCTGCCAGCAGCTTGTGCTCAATGCCAGCCTTCTGCTTGGCCTTGAGTTCTGCCGCAAGTTGTAGGATTTCTTCCACCTCATCTACCGATAATTCGTGGATAGAAAGCAAATCCCTGCCTTTTAACATCAAATTCCCCCTAAATCAATACTTTGCCAGCACCTTGTCCAGGGCCTGCATCACTTCATCAACCTGAACCTCGTTAATAATCAAAGGCGGGATAAACCGCAGCACCTTGCCCACCGTGCAGTTGATGATGATGCCCTCAGCCAGACACTCGTTGACGATATTGCGGCCGATATTGTCCTTGGTGAGCTCCGCCCCCAGAATCAGACCTTCACCTCTAACTTCCTTGATAAGCTGCGGGTACTTTTCCTGAAGAGCCACAAGCTTCTCCTTGAAATAGCCACCCACCTTTTCAATCTGTCCCAGGAACTCGGCCTGGGGCACCGTGTCCAGCACCACATTAGCTGCGGCGCAGGCCAGGGGGTTGCCCCCGAAGGTTGTGCCGTGGTCCCCGGGCTTCATGGCCTCTGCCACTTCGCCCCGGGCCACGAAGGCCCCGATAGGCACGCCGCCCGCCAGGCCCTTGGCCAGGGTCACGATATCCGGCTTCACCCCGTACTTGTCATAGGCGAAGAATTTGCCGCTTCTGCCAATGCCCGCCTGGATTTCGTCGAAGATCAACAGGGCCTCATGCTTGTCGCAAAGCTCCCGCACCTTCTGCAGATAACCAGGAGCAGGGGGATAGACGCCGCCCTCACCCTGAATGGTCTCCAGCATGACAGCGCAGGTCTTGTCGCTGATCATCTTCTCCAGCTCGTCAATGTCATTGTAGTGCACATAGTCAAAGCCGGCAGGCAGTGGGCCTACCCCTTCCTGATAGTGGGGCTGGCCCGTAGCCGTCAGGGTAGCCAGAGTCCTGCCGTGGAAACTCATCCAGGCGGTGATAATCTGGCTCTTTTCCGGGTCCTTGGCATGGGTGAATTTTCGGGCCAGCTTGATAGCCCCTTCATTGGCCTCGGCCCCGGAGTTGGCGAAGAATACCTTGGCATCCTTCAGGCCGCTGAGCTTGGCCAATTTGTCAGCCCCATCAGCCTGAGCCTGGGTGTAGTAAAGGTTGGAGCAGTGCAGCATCTTGCCTGCCTGGTCTGCCACTGCCTTTACCAGGGCAGGGTGGTTATGCCCCAGGACATTTACTGCAATGCCCCCTAGAAAATCCAAATATTTCTTGCCGTTATTGTCCCAGACATAGGCCCCTTCCCCATGGTCCAGCACTATCTCATAGCGGCTGAACACAGGCAGGTAGCCGGCCTTGTCTTTTGCAAATATCTCTTGATCGGTTTCCCGCATAACATGCTCCTCTCAGCGTACCACCTGGGTACCAATACCCTTGGCAGTGAACATTTCCAGAATAGGGGAATGGCCCAGCCGCCCGTCAATGATATGGGTCTTGCCTGTGCCCATGGAAAGGGACTTCAGGCAGGCCTCCACCTTGGGAATCATGCCACCAGCAATGATACCCTCTTTGATATACTGCTTGGCTTCTTCCATGTGCAGGGTGGAGATGAAAGAGGACTTGTCGTTGAAATCCTTGTAAATCCCTTCCACATCCGTCAGCAGCAACAGTTTTTCTGCCTTCAGGGCACCAGCCATCTCTGCTGCCACATAGTCGGCATTGATATTGTAGCTTTCGCCGTTCTCGCCCACGCCGATGGGGGCCACCACAGGCACATAGCCACGGTCCAGCAGGTCCTCCACTATGCCGGTCTGGATTTTCTCCACCTCACCCACATAGCCGATATCCACCTGCTTTTCCGCCTCGCCCTCGTAGACGGTAGCCATCTTTTTCCTGGCCTTGATAAGGCCCGCATCCTTGCCGGAAAGGCCCACGGCCTTGACGCCCCGGCGGTTCAGCAGGTTCACGATTTCGGAATTGATTTTGCCGTCCAGCACCATTTCCGCAATCTCCACGGTTTCCTCATCAGTAACCCTGAGGCCTGCCACAAAGGAGCTTTCCTTGCCCACCTTCTTGAGGAAGCCCGTGATTTCCGGGCCGCCCCCATGGACAATCACCGGACGGATGCCCACGTATTTCATCAGGGCAATGTCCTGCATGACCTTTTCCTTCAGCTCCTCGCTGACCATGGCATTGCCGCCGTACTTGATGACGATGGTCTTGCCATAAAATTCCTGTATATAGGGCAGGGCCTCCACCAGGACCCCTGCCTTATCCTCTGCAGAAAAATCCATGGTTCCAGCCTCCCTCAGGTGTGATACTCGCCGTTGATCTTCACGTATTCATAGGAGAAATCGCAGGTCCAGACCGTGGCCTCAGCCTCTCCCAGCCCCATGTCAATGTCGATGACGATATCCTTCTGGCTCATGACCTGCTTCAGTGCCTCCTCGTCATGCTCCGCCCCCACGCCATAAGCATAGACAGGAATACCGCCGAACTTCACCACGGTCTTCTCAGGCACCATCTCTACTCCGGCATAGCCCACAGCGCAGATGACCCGGCCCCAGTTGGGGTCTTCCCCAAAGAAAGCCGTCTTCACCAGGGGGCTCTTGGCCACGCTCATGGCAATGGTCTTGCCATCGGCGAAATTCTTGACACCGGTAACGTGCACCGTCAGGAACTTGGTAGCACCCTCGCCATCAGCGGCAATGCGCTGGGCCAAGCCCTGGCAGAGCTCCTGCAGGGTAGCCTTGAACTTCTCGTAGTCGGCCCCCTCAGCCTTGATCTCTTCGTTGCCTGCCTCACCATTGGCCAGCACAATCACCATGTCATTGGTGCTCATGTCGCCGTCAATGGAAATCATGTTGAAGGAAACCTCGGTGATTTCCGACAGGGCTTTCTGCAAAAGTTTCGAGTCGATAGCCGCATCCGTGGTGATGAAGCAGAGCATGGTAGCCATATTGGGCTGGATCATGCCGGAACCCTTGGCAATAGCCCCAAAGCGTACCTTCTTGCCGCCAAGCTCCACCTCAGTGGCGCAG
>CAJOIN010000038.1:2273-12454 GCA_905234515.1 uncultured Selenomonas sp. | reverse complement strand
ACCCAGGTCCATGACCAGCATCATGGACGCCAGCCCTCCCAAATAGGTAAGGGGTATCCCCACCCCAATATCCACCAGGGCATAACGCTTGAAGCTTATCTCCCTGCCTTTCAGGGCGCTTACCAGGAAATACACCACAGGCCAGGCCAGATAAAAGCCGCCTGTAGGCCCCAGCAGTTTACCAAACCCCGAAGTACCTCCTGCAAATACGGGCAAACCTATGCACCCCAAAAGGAGATAGATTACAATAGCCAGCCCCGTTTCTTTGGGAGGCAGTACAAAGGCCGTGACGCCAAAGGCCAAAGTCACTGCCGTCACCATCCCCGGCGTAAAGGGCAGAGGAAAGGATATATAAGCCGCCACACAGCAAAATGCCACACACATTGCCACCATAGTCATCTTCTTGGTAGATTCCATCTTGATACCCCCATAGGTTCCCTGAAAATAAAAACGCTTTGATGCAAGCTGCCCTTCTAGTATAAGCAACTGCGCTCAAAGCGTCAACCCATAGAATCTATTAAGTTTACGTTGTTGAAAAGAGCTTCAAAACCTGCGCACATAATGCTCAAAAACGCAAGACTTCCCAGCTTCCCGTTCTGCCAAGGCGAAGCCCTGCAGCTCCGGCAGAAAAACATCTGCTCCATAACGGTGGGGCAAACAGGTAAGATAAGCCTCCCCTGTATAGGGCAGCAGCAGCCGATAGATTTCCCCGCCCCCTATGCACCACAGGGGACAACCTTTCTCCTGCCAGAGCTGCCCCAGCCGCCGCCAGAGAGAAGGCAGGCCGTCCAGCAACTCAAATCCTTTGGGAACTTCCTGGCAAGAACGTGAAAGCACCAAATTCCCCCTGCCCTCCAGTGCCCTGGGCAGGGACTCCATGGTCTTCCTGCCCATGACGAGAATCCCGCCCATGGTAAGGCTGCGGAAACGGGCCATATCCTCTGGCAGGCTGGCCAGAAGATGGCCGTCCCTGCCCAGGCCCCTATCCTCATCTATACAGGCTATCAGCCGCAAGGGAAAGGGTTCATTGATCTCTGCCGCTGGGCTGACCTCCTGGCCCTGCCGATCCAGTCCCATAAGCCAGCCCTTCACGGTACGCCCCTTCACCATAAGTTTTGGGGCAATATCCGCCAGGGGCACCAGCACAAAGGCACGCTCTATCAGGTAAGGATGAGGCAGCCGCAATTCCTCTGTGTCCGCCTCCACGCCCTCCATCCAAAGCATATCTATATCTATGGTGCGGGCACCCCAATGCTCATGTCGCACCCGTCCTAAATCCTGTTCTATCCCTTGGCAAAGATGCAGAAAATCCGTAGGGCACAGGGAAGTACGGACCTCCGCGCAGGTATTGATAAACCCCGGCTGGTCAGTCTTGCCCCAAGGCGCTGTCTCATAAAAGGGTGCCGCCTGCATAAGCTCCACTCCCTCTGCCATGGCCAGCCGTCTTAGAGCTTCACGGATGGTTTCCGCCCGTTCCCCCAGGTTCGCCCCCAGGCTCAGGTAGACTTTCTTCATGGCCTGGCCCTTTCAATGAAAACTGCCGCATCCTTAAACAGGCCCTTAATGGGAGCTTCCGGCTTATGGAGAGTAACTTCCACCTTTTCCACCAGCGAATGCTCCTGCAGTATGGCAGCAGCAAGCCTTTCCGCCACGGTCTCAATAAGGTTGCAGGGCTCTCCCTCCACAATTCTGCGCGCCTGCTCAAATACCTCGGCATAATTCACGGTCTTGGCAAGGTCATCACTTTTCCCCGCCTCCTGCAGGGACAGATAAAGGGAAACATCCACTATAAAAGGCTGGCCTGTCTGCCGCTCCTCGGGCAGGCAGCCATGGTAACCAATAAATTCCATCCCGGTAAGCTGTATCTTATCCATTGATAATCGCCTCCGCCATCCTGATAGCCCGCAGGTTTTCCTTCACGTCATGAACCCGCACAATGTCTGCACCTTTGACGGCTCCCATTACCGAAGTGGCAATGGTTCCCTCCAGCCTTTCCGTCACCGGCAAATCAAGAGTCTTGCCGATAACGCTTTTCCGGCTGGTGCCCAGCAGCAAGGGAAAGCGGAAACCGTCAATCTCCAACAGTTCCTCCTGATGGTTCATAATCTGCAGATTGTGCTCCACTTCCTTGCCAAAACCCACACCGGGATCAAGAATCAGCATTTCCCTGGGCAGGCCTGCCTCCTCAGCAATCCCGATGGTACGGCGGAAGAAATCACGTTCAGCAGCTGCCACATCCCCATGATAGCTGCTGTAATCCGTGCCCTCCTGGTTGTGCATGACAATGACCGGAGCCTGGAACTTGGCAGCTACCCTGGCCATGGCCCCAGGCTCCTCCTTGTACTGAAGGCCCCAGATATCATTGAGGATATCTGCCCCCAATTCCAGGGCCGCTTGAGCTGTTTCCGCCTTAAAGGTATCCACGGATATGGGCAGCCTGCACTCAGCAGCCAAAGCCTTTAGGTAGGGCGTGAGCCTTGCTATCTCCTCTTCAGCAGGCATAGGCACAAAACCAGGTCGGCTGGACTCGGCGCCAAGGTCGATAATATCCGCCCCTTCTGCCTCCATCTGCCTGGCATGGGCCAAAGCTTCCTCAAGCTCCACCCATTTGCCCCCATCAGAAAAGGAGTCTGGGGTCACATTCAGGATGCCCATGACCAGGGTTCTCTCCCCCAGCACCAATTCCCCTGCCCGGGGCAGCTTATACACGCGCCTTGCCAGCCTGCTATCCATATTATGCCTCATTTCTTTTCGCCGCCCAGCAGGTGCCACGCCTGATGATAAAGACCTTCGTCCTTCATAAAGCTGCCGGTACATTCCGTAGTAACGGTACGTGCCCCTGGAGCCAAATCTCCCCGCATCATCATGCAGAGCTGCATGGCCTCCACTGTCACCAGCACCCCCTCAGCCCCAACGCCCTCTGTCACCGCCGCTGCAATCTGCCGGGTAAGGCGCTCCTGAAGCTGAGGACGGTGGGAAAGATGCTCCACCACCTTGGTGAACTTGCTGAAGCCTGCCACCATGCCATCATGAGGCTGGTAGACGATATCCACTTCCCCAAAGAAAGGGACAAGATGATGCTCACACATGGAATAAAAGGGAATATGCCTCACCGCCACCAGGCCCTTGGCATCTGACTCAAAAAGCTCTCCCCATTCCTCAGGCTCCACCGGGCCCAGGCCGCTGAAAAGCTCACCATACATCTTTGCCACCCGTTCCGGAGTTTTCTCCATGCCCAGACGGGACAGGTCAAGGCCCAGTCCCTCCAGAAACACCTCCACAGGTTTGGCCAAAGGCTCCTTCTTTTCCATCTGCTAACCTCTCCATTCCAATGGCTTGATTCACTAAAATTACATAGTAATAAAAAAGAAAAAGACCACCCAAAAGTGGCCTATATGTCATGCCTTGTCTTTATCTGCAGCCACAGTTTCCTGCGGGGCGCTGCTTGCCAGCTGCTCACGAACAGACTCCTGGGTAGGAGGCTGGTAAGCAGGCTGGGCAGGCTTCTCCTGGGAAGCCGTCTCTGCCTGAGCTGCTTCTGCAGAAGCAGGCGTTTGCCGGGCAGAGGCTGCCGGAGCCTGGGTCTTGGCAGGCTGCACCGTCTGCTGTGTGGGCTGTGGCTCAGCATTCAGAGCCTGGGTAAGGGCATTGGAAGCCTTCTTGAACTCCTTAAGTCCCTTGCCAAGAGCTCGGCCAGCCTCGGGAAGCTTGCCAGGACCGAAGACAATAAGGCCCACAATCAATATCAAAATAAGTTCTGGTACACCGATGCCAAACATTTTCCCTCACTCCATTCGAGCTTTTTACACTCTCAATAATCCCTGTCGCCAATAAAATCAGCCACCATAATATAGGCTTCCTTCACATCCTTCGGCAGGCTGTCAGGCAGAGCGGCCTTGGCACGCTCCAGGTATTCGTCCGCCTTTTCCTTGGCCACATCAATGCCGTCAGAGGCCTTGACAATTTCCAGAGCCCGCTCAACGTCCTCGGCGGTCATCTCAGGATTGGTGACAATCTCCCGCAGTTCCCCGGCCTCAGGACTCACTTCCAAGGCCCTGATAACAGGCAAAGTCACAATGCCCTGGCGAATATCATTGCCTGCCGGCTTGCCCATGGTCTCCGCAGTCTGGAGAATGTCCAACAAATCATCAGTAATTTGGAAGGCCATGCCAATGCAGTGGCCGAATTCAGCCAGTTTCTCGGCCTCACCCCGCTCCATTCCGCCTATTTCCGCTCCCAGGTCGCAGCAGATTTCCAGAAAATCCGCTGTCTTTTTCTGTATGCGGTTGTAATAGTCCTCGTAGCCCTTGGAAGCCTGGAAAGCAGCATGATCCTGAATGATTTCCCCTTCACTTAAATTTCCAATAAGCTCAGCCAGGCGCATGGACACCCTGCTGCTATAACCCGCAGCAGCTATAAGGCTGAAAGCCCGGGCAAAAATATAATCCCCGGAGAGTATGGCCACCTGGTTGCCCCACTTGGCATTGGCAGTGGCCTCTCCCCTACGGGTATCAGAAGCATCTATTACATCATCATGCACCAGGGAAGCCGTATGAATGAGCTCCAGCGCCACTGCCAACGGCAGGACGCGCTTCAAGTCAAAATCCTTGCCCCCCCGGGCAGAAAGCAGGCACAGAGCCGGTCGAAGCCTTTTCCCCCCGGCAGTCACCACATGGGTGCCCACTTCAGTAACCAGCTCCACCGATGAAGCAACTGCCGTCACCAGTTCCTTCTCCAGTACCTCCAAATCCCCTTTTATCACATCAAACATAGAGTTTGGCAAATCCATCACCTACAACAATCAAAATTGCTCGACACATTTTATTATTATAACGCCATTACTCACATTTTGTCTACAGACAAAATCTGTCAATCTGTAATGCCCTGCCATGATTAAGTCCAGCAAAAAAGCACCCGCAAGGGGTGCTTTCAGGCAAACATATTCACTTGCGAAAAGGCCCTGATTGATATGCCTTTGGCTTGCCCAATATCTCTGCCCACGCCAAAGCCGACATGGCCTGCTCCGGGGTCAGCCCCATGCCAGAGGGGCGCGGTTCCTGCATAGAAGGTCTTCCCTCCATATGCTGCTCTGACCTTGCCACGCTCTCAGCCCGTCTGAGCATAGGCTGCTTCAGAACAGGCACCTGGGGCTCCTCTTCCACATACACCTCTGTTTCCTGAGGCTCCTGTGGCACAGGAGGCTTGATATCAGGCCAGGGCATAGGCATTTTCGGCATTCCCGGCTTTTCCCCTGCCTTTGGCAGGGGCCTGGGGGGAACTCTTTTCTTCTTGCCGCCTATCTGGTCAGATATGACAATAATTGCCATCAGAACAAAAATTGTCCAAAAGGAATCCATGGGAACCCCTCCTTATGCCTCTCCATGAGGCGCCTTGGGAGCCTTGGGGGCAGAAAGCTGGCCCGTTTCACCTACAGAGCTGATGGCCTTGCGCATTTCCGTATCAGCCTGGACATTGTTCAGGTTGTAGTAGTCCATAACCCCTAAGCGACCCTGACGCAGGGCATCTGCCATAGCATGGGGCACCTCGGCCTGAGCCTCCACCACCTTGGCCTCCATCTCCTGAGTGTAGGCCTTCATCTCCTGCTCCTTAGCCACAGCCATGGCACGGCGTTCTTCCGCCTTGGCCTGGGCAATGCGCTTGTCAGCCTCAGCCTGGTCAGTCTGCAACTCTGCGCCGATATTCCGACCCACATCCACGTCAGCAATATCAATGGAAAGGATCTCAAAGGCGGTGCCTGCATCCAGGCCTTTGCCCAGCACGGTCTTGGAAATATCATCAGGGTTGGCCAGCACATCATTGTGGCTCTCAGAGGAACCCACGGTAGTGACAATGCCCTCGCCTACACGGGCGATAATGGTGGGCTCGCCGGCGCCGCCTACCAGGCGGTCGATATTGGCACGCACCGTAACACGGGCCTTGATCTTCAGCTCAATGCCGTTTTTCGCTACAGCAGAAACCACCGGGGTCTCAATGACCTTGGGGTTGACGCTCATCTGCACTGCTTCCAGCACGTTGCGGCCTGCCAGGTCAATGGCGGCGGAACGCTCGAAGGGCAGAGGTATCTGGGCGCGATGGGCCGCAATCAAAGCATCCACGACTTTGTCCACATTGCCGCCAGCCAGATAATGGGCCTCCAGCTGATTGACATTTACATCCAGCCCGGCCTTATTGGCCTTGATCAGAGGCATGATAATCTTGGAGGGCGGCACACGGCGCATGCCCATGCCCACCAAGGTGATAATGCTCACCCGCACATCTGCTGCCATAGCGGAAATCCACAATCCAATAGGCACGAAGTGCAGGAAAACTGCTGCAAAAATCAGTACAACCAGAAACAGAATGCCAGAACCAAAAATTGCTTCCATAGATAATGCCTCCTTAGTATTCTTCTACCCGACGCACCACAACTCTCATGCCCTCCACGGCAATGACCCTGACCATCTCCCCCTTTTTCAAGAAAACTCCTTCGGCCACTACATCCACAGGTCGCCCCTCTATCCAGGCGGTACCTGCAGGCCTTAGGTCCGTGGTTGTCTTACCAGTCTTGCCCACCAGCCCCTCCTGGGGCGTGGCACTCACATACCCCTGATTCGTGGTGAGCTGATCTTTCAGTATCATCTTATCCCACAGGGAATCCCAGTAATCTTCCTGTGGCCGCTGCGGGTCCTTGGGACGCTGGCTCATGCATGCCGCCTCCTTCATATATAAAGCCCTCGCGGGCATTTCCTGATAAAGAAAAAGACGTCTGTGAATCCATAGACTCACAGACGCCTCGCTCATTCATTATCTGAACTTGCGCTTACGAGCTGCCTCAGACTTCTTCTTGCGGCGAACGCTCGGTTTCTCGTAATGTTCACGTTTCCTTACTTCAGCCAGAGTACCAGCCTTCTGGGACATACGCTTGAAGCGGCGGAGAGCACTATCGATTGATTCGTTTTTACCAACTTTGATTTCGTTTGCCATCTATTCTTCCCCCCCTCCACTTAACTTGGGAGTTTCGTACTGTATAATCATGATCTTCACAATCACACCATGATATTATAGCGTAGTTAACTACCCAATGTCAACATATCATACTGGGAAAGATGGAAACTTTCATGCCAGGCAAGAGAAAACCCGACCAAATCAGCCCGGGGGCCACTGCATGGAGCGGCCCCCCAACAGGTGGAAATGCAGATGTTTAACCGTCTGCCCGCCTTCCTCGCCGGTATTGGCCACCACCCGGAAGCCCTTCTCATCCACACCAAGCTCCTTGGCCAGCTGGGGAATGACATCCACCAGGATATGGGCTGCCAGAGCCTTGTCTTCTTCCTTCAGGGCCGCCACGCTTTCCACGTGCTTCTTGGGAATCACCAGCACATGCACCGGCGCCTGGGGCTCCAAATCCTTGAAAGCCACCACCTGCTCATCCTCATAGACTATGGTAGAGGGAATTTCCTTCCCGGCAATCTTGCAAAAAATACAATCTGACATATCATAACACCTCCTTATTCAGGGTTCATATATATTATACACCACAAGGGACAGAAATCCTGCTTTACCCAATCTTCAAAGCATATCTTTTCAGCACAAAGTTCCAAAGGGTGACTATTACTGCTGCCAGGAGCTTGGCGGCCATGTAATAGATTCCCATAATATCCACAAAGGTGTACATGCACAGCTGGTTGATGCCCAGACCTGCCACACTGGAACCAAAGAAGATGGTAGCAGCCTTGGCGCTCTGCTTGCGGCTGCCCCCTTCAAAGACCCAGACACGGCACAACCAGTAATTAACCAGCAGGGAAATGACAAAGGCAATGGCCGATGAATACAGATAATGCAGGCCCAGGCCATCCGTCAGCCCGTAAAGGCAGCCCAGCTCCAAGAGCAGGCAGCCGCCTCCTGCCACGATAAACCTTGCCAACTCAGCAAGCTTTTTGTGTTTAGCCTTATCCCCCAATAAAGAATTCATCATCCTATAACCCTGCCTAAAACACCATCGCGATATTCCTGCAAAAGTTCCACCTGGTAGATTTCTCCGCAGGTTACTTCATCCTCCGTATACACCCGGATATAATTATCAGTCAAGCCGTCGGTGATGCCATTGTCATTTGTCTCGAAGAGCACCCGCATGGTCTTGCCCAAGAAGGAGCGATAGAACTCATGGGATTTCTTTTCAGCAAGAGCCTGCATGCGGTGGACACGGTCTTTTTTGACAGGCTCAGGAATCTGGTCCTTGCGGGCAGCAGCAGGAGTGCCTTCCCTCCTTGAGTAGGGGAAGACATGCATGCGGGAAAAGTTCATTTTCTCCACGAACTTCAACCCTGCTGCAAAATCCTCCTCCGTTTCCCCAGGGAAGCCTACAATGATATCCGTGGAAACTGCCACCCCGGGCAATTCCCTTTCCACCTGCTCTATGAGCCGTGCGAACTCAGCCGTATCATATCGTCGGTTCATGTCCTTCAGCACCTTATCTGAACCTGCCTGGAGGGGCAGGTGCAGATGGGCACAGAAACGCTCATCGCTGCGGATAAGGTCGAACAGCTCCGGAGAAAGCTCAATGGATTCCAGGGAGCCCAGACGCAGGCGTTTCAAGCCTTGCACCTGCAGCACTTCACGGCAGGCGTCAACCAAAGTGACATCTCCTTCCAGGTCACTACCATACTTGCCCAGATGGATGCCTGTCAGCACGACTTCCAGAAAACCTGCCTTAACCAGCTTTTCCGCCTCCCTGCGGATAGCTGGGAGCTGGCGGGATTTCACAGGCCCCCGGGCATAGGGAATGATGCAGTATGAGCAGAAATTCTGACAGCCGTCCTCGATTTTCAGGAAGGCCCTGGTGCGGCGGGGCATATCGTAGAGGGGAATATCCTCAAAGGAATCCGTGTGCATGACATCCCCTACCCCGTCCAAAGGCCTGCCGTCCTCACGGGCAGCCTGCTCCACGTATTCCACGATGCGGGAGCGCTCCTTGGTGCCCAGCACCACCCGGACGCCTTCAAGCAGCTTTACCTCTTCAGGCTTCACCTGGGAGTAACAACCACAGACGGCAATGATGGCATTGGGGTTCTCACGGCCAGCCCGGCGGATAATCTGGCGGGATTTTTTCTCGCCAAGGTTGGTGACGGCACAGGTGTTTACCACGTAGACGTCAGCTTTTTCACTAAAGGGAACTATTTCATAGCCCTTTTGTTTGAAGAGGCCTTCCATGGTTTCGGTTTCGAACTGGTTGACTTTGCAGCCCAAAGTCATAAAAGCTGCCTTTGGCAAGGTATTTCTTCCTTTCTTCTATGTTCAGATTGCCATAATTGAAACTATAGCAATCTATTTTCATTTTCGGCTGTTCATTTTCTTTGGCGCAAATGCAAAATTAGCCTAAATCTCCTAGCTCGTATTGTACTACCGAAATAGAAGCTATCGCTGCTGTTTCTGCTCTTAAAATCCTTGGTCCTAAGGTTACACTTTGGCCGCCGGAGTGTTCTATGGCTTCGGCTTCTTCCAGAGTGAAGCCGCCCTCTGGGCCGATTAGCACGGAGGCATTATCTGCCTGGGAGGCTTTCAAGGCTTCCTTCAATTTCTGCTGCTCTTCGTTTTCATAGCAGAAATAGAGGGGTTTTTCCTCACTAAAATTGGCTGAACTTAAGAACTCCTTGATAGTGCGGATGGGTTCTACTTTTAGGAGTCTTGTCCTGCCGCATTGTTTGGCGGCTTCGTCGGCTATTTTTTGCCAGCGTTCCTGGCGTTGGTTGGCTTTTTTTCTGTCATACTGGACAACGCAGTTTTTGCTGGCTAGGGGCTGTATGGTGTTGGCTCCCAGCTCCACGGCCTTCTGGACTATCCAGTCCATCTTGTCAGCCTTCAAGATACACTGCACCAAGGTCAGTTCCAGTGGGGATTCGGTATTGCCCTCAAGGCGCTCCTTCAGGGTCAGCTCCACTGACTCCGGGGTGAAGGCAGTCATCTCCATCAGGGCCACACTGCCCTCATCATCCACCACCGTCACCTGCTGGCCGGCTTTGGCCCGCATGACATGCATGAGATGATGGGCATCTGCGCCGGTAATGCTTATCTGCTCCGCCAAAAGACCCTTGTAGAAAAGCCGCCTCATACTGTTTCACCCTTGCGCACAATGGTGATAGCCGTCCAGCCCTTTTCCTCCACTGCTTTTTCCACCACAAAGC
>CAJOIN010000038.1:0-2193 GCA_905234515.1 uncultured Selenomonas sp. | reverse complement strand
GGCGGATAACCAGGTCGGCAATCAGGTTGGCAATGATGATATCTGCCTTGCCCTCAAAGGACTTCAAAAGGTCACTCTGGCCAGTCTTGACGCTGTTTTCCACACCGTTGGCATGGATATTCTCCCCGGCAATCTTTACCGCTACTGTATCGTAATCCATGGCAGTAATATCCGTTGCGCCGAGCTTGGCCGCCGTAATGGCCAGGATGCCGGAGCCGGTGCCCACGTCGAAAATGCGCTGTCCGCCCTTGACCAGACTTTCCAATTCACGGATACACATGGAGGTGGTGGGATGGGTGCCTGTGCCGAAAGCAGCGCCGGGGTCCAGGCTCACCACGATATCATCAGGGCCTGCCTCGTACTCCTCCCAGGCGGGGCGGATAACCACCAGGGCGCCCACTTTTTCTGTATGGAAGTAAGCCTTCCAGTTGTCCTCCCAGTCCTCATCCTTCACGCTGTGGCTGGAGATGTCGCAGGGGCCTGCAGCTGGAGTCACCTCCTGCATGGATTTCACCTTTGCCTCCAGTTCCCCCATGCGCTCTGCCAGTTTTTCATCCACCGGCAGATAGGCCTTCACCGTCACCACTTCCGTCTGCTCCGACCTGGGGATATCCGTATAGTCCCAGCCTCCGGCCTGAATATAGTCATTTACCAGGGCGGGGTCTTCTATGACCACCCCTGAGGCGCCGATATCGTGGAAAATTTCTGCCACCACGTCTGTTGCCTCATGAGAGGTGCGGATGCTGACTTCGGACCACTCCATGGAACCGCTCCTTTCATAAAAAGCAGTCCCCCGCAGGGGACTGCACATCAACTAAACAAATCTTTGAGCTTTTCCTTAAAGCTCTTCTGCTCCGGGTTCACCTTGTCACCGCTCCGCTCCCCGAACTCCTTAAGCAGTTCTTTCTGCTTGTCGGAAAGGTTCTGAGGAGTCAGGACCTTGATGCGCACATGCTGGTCACCACGTCCTGCCCCACGGAGGAAGGGAATGCCCCTGCCCTTCATGCGCAGCACCTTGCCGCTCTGAATGCCGGCGGGAATCTTGAGGTCCACAGGACCATCCAGGGTAGGCACCTGCACCGTGTCGCCAAGAGCTGCCTGCACAAAGCTGATGGGCACCTCCACAATGACATCAGAGCCCTGGCGGTTGAAGAACTTATGGGGCTTGATAAAGATGTAGAGATAGAGGTCGCCGTAGCCGCCGCCACGTACGCCTGCCTCACCCTGACCGGAGAGGCGTACCCTGGAACCCTGGTCTACACCTGCAGGGACTTTGCCCTTCACCGTATGCTGCTTCTTCACATGGCCGGTGCCACGGCAAGCCCGGCACTTGTTCTTGATGATCTTGCCTGTACCGCCGCAGCGTCCGCAGGTGCGGCTGCTCATCATGCGGCCCAGGGGCGTATTGTGCACCACCTGCTGCTGGCCGGTGCCATGGCAGTCAGGGCAGGTCTCAGGGCTGCTGCCCGCTGCGGCCCCGCTGCCGTGACACTCATGGCATTCCTCAGTGCGGGGAATGGAGAGCTCCACTTCCTTGCCGAAAGCCGCTTCCTCAAAGGTCAGCTCCAAGTCGTAGCGCAGGTCTGCCCCACGCTCCGGGCCCGGCTGGCGGGAACGGCTGCCGCCGCCACCGAAGAACATGTCGAAAATATCCCCGAAGCCTTCGCCGCCGCCAAAGCCGCCGCCACCGAAACCGCCAAAGCCACCAAAGCCGCCGGCACCTGCGCCGCCCTCAAAGGCTGCATGGCCGAACTGGTCATACTGGGCCTTCTTCTGGGGGTCCTTCAGCACATCATAGGCCTCATTGACCTCTTTCATTTTTTCTTCAGCGGCCTTGGGATTATCCTGATTCATATCAGGATGATATTTCTTGGCCATCTTTCTATAGGCTTTTTTGATTTCAGCCTCAGAGGCGCCTTTCTGAATGCCCAGCACCTCATAATAATCGCGTTTCTCGCTCACGTTGCACCACCCTCGTAAAATGAGACTTATTCGGTAGGAGTTTTAGACTCCTACCGAATGTAGTCGAATTAATCCTAAGCTTATGGGCGCTTATCTCCCGCCTAAGAGGCGGGAGCCTTAGCGCCCGTTAGCGTAGGGTAAATCTAGCTTGAGCCATATATATAATATACGCTAAGTCATGCCATGGCAAGCCTTTCATTAAAGAGAAATGGAGGTGGAAACCACCTCCAT
>CAJOIN010000037.1:940-11190 GCA_905234515.1 uncultured Selenomonas sp. | reverse complement strand
TCTTGTTAAAAATCTGTCCTGTCAAGGGAGGAAACAGGGTATTGCTATCCACCGTCTCCTTGGTCATCACAGGCATGGCAGCCTGTGAGTCCGTCATAAGCTGTGTCCTGGCGCTCTCCTTCTGGCTTTGAAGCATATCTCCCGAGAGCATGGCCAGAAAATCCTTGTTCTTTGCCGCCGTTTCATCAGACTGGGGCAAAAGGGTACGCAGATTCTTGTCAGGCAAAGCCATCTCCACGTCCTGCATAGCTTCACCCACAAAATCCGGTGAAATCTTTATCATATCCCCACTTGCTGGTGCTTCACCACTGAAGTCCACCACTGCAGCCGCAGTGATATCTGTCTGAACCTCTTCACCGGGAAGCTGCTGCCCTACTGGCAGCACCGCGGCCATAGCTAATGGATGCTGCGGGGCGCCGTCCCTGCCGCTGCCGCCCTCCATTGCCTCCTTGCCCTGGGGAGTGTCATCCTTGCCAGCTGACTCCAAACTGCCTTGTGCTTCTTTTTGCAGGCGGCCCAACGCCTCATCAAAATTCCCTGCCGATGAGCCGTTTTCAGCCCCTTTAGCTACTGGTCTTGCTGTTGTCTTGACCGGTGCCACTGCTACTGCCGCCATTACATTTGCATTAGTCATCCAGCTTGCACCTCCTCTCAGTTATGTATCGACAAAAAAGACGGATTCCTTAAGAAGAAATTGGAATCCGTCCACATTATTTTCATTATCCGCTTTATTGCCCGACTTTTTCTTCCTCTTTTGCCTCTGTCCCCTGCTGCTCTTCAGCATTAATCTCCTTTTCCACATCTGCAGCCGTCTGCATTTTCTTTCTGGTGCCCTCGTAAATAATCTGGGTCAGCCTGGCCGCCTTGGCAGGCTCAAACTCGGACAAGACCTTGGCTGCTGTGCCTTCTTCCATGCGCTGGAGGATGGCCACAGCCAAATCATCGTCCAAGGCATCCATAGCTTCTGCTGCATCCTTGGGCTTCATGCCGTTATACAGCCTGGCCAGCTTTGACACCCGTTTTTTCTCTGCAGCTTCCCTTTGCTGCATCTGCTCTTCAATTTCCTTTTTGGACAGGGTAATCTTTTTCGACTGCTTCTTTTCCTCATTCTTGGGCTTCACATCTTCCAAAGGAACGGTTTCCATTTCCTCCTGGGTAGGAGCAGGCTTCACAAAATATTGGCCCACCACCGGCAAGTTATAAAGGCCTAATTTCTCATTAGCCTCCTGAGTATCGAAAATTCTAAGATACACTCCCAGGGCAAAGCCGCCTATCACCAGCACCAAAAGCAAAAAAAGCGCCAGAAAAACTTTCAGCAGTTTCTTGCCCTTCTTCTGTTGTTTTTCCCCGCTGCTTGCCATCGTATCTCCCGCCCTTTACATATTTCAGCTGCTTCTGATGCCACTATCTGTACAAATCCAGTACCTTGTTCACATATTCCTGAGTCTCAGGATAAGGCGGCACATCACCATACTTCTTAACAGCATTGGGACCTGCATTATAGGCAGCCACAGCCTTGCGCACATCACCGCCGAAGTTGTCCAGCATCTGCCTAAGGTATTTAGCCCCGCCCTCGATATTCTGCTGCTTGTCATAGGGATTGACTCCCAAAGCTGCCGCCGTAGAGGGCATCAGCTGCATGACTCCCACAGCTCCTGCCGCCGACTCCGCTGCCTGGTCGCCGCCGGACTCCACCTCTGCCACCGCCGAAACCAGCTTGGGATCCACCTGATACTTATTGGCAGCCTCATGGACCAGTTTGCTGAGGGATACATCTGCCAACATGGTGCTCCCCCCCATGGTATTAGGAGCATAAGCTGTCAGCCTGACTTCCTTTGGAGCCTTGGCCTCAGTTTGCTCTGCACCTGCTGTCTTCACCGCTGCTGCCTCAGCCACAGCTTTGGCCTCAGAGGACGTTTGGGCTTTTGCCTTGTTCATTTCTTTCTGCAGTGCCTGGGAGAAATCCATCCCCGGCACTCCCCCGGGAATGCCAAATTGTTCCTGTATGGCCGCAATACGGGCCTGGACATGACGAATCCCGGACAAATCTACTGAAATCATGAAGCCGCCTCCCTTCTGGCCCTCATGGTAAGCTGCAGGCCAAGCTCATCCAGGAATTTCTGCTCTTCCTGCATAGCCTGTTCCTGATATTCCCTCCAACGTTTTTCCTTGAGCTGTTCAATGCTCTTCAGGTAGCTCATAACCTCCATAAGTTCCCTTAAGCGCTTCTGTTTTTCTCCCTGGGTCTGCAGGATAAAACTTCTTTGCATGTCAATCTGCTCACGTTTCCAGGCAAAAAAACGATTGAAGCTCATCAGCTTGCCTACAGTGACTTTAGTTCCCTCTTGGGAAAGGCTTTCATAGTCCCGCTGCCCCTGTTCCATCTCATTCAGCAGCAGCTGCAGATGGGCCTTTTGGTCCTCCAGCTTGCGGGAAACCTCGGCAAACTTCACTTCTATATCTTCTTTTTTCATGCGGGTTACCTTTAACAAGGTTTCCAGCTGAAATTTAAATTTCTTCATAAGCCATCATCCTGAAATGCCCACCAGCTTCTGCTCTGTGGCCTCGAAAGTATCCACTTCGAAGATTCCCTGGCAGAGGAACTCATTGATGCTGTCTATCTTCTGCACAGCCTCATCTATCTTCTTGCTGGAACCTTTCACATAGGCACCTATATGGATAAGGTCCTCTGCATCCTTGTATACTGCCATCAGCTGCCGCATGGACTGGGCTGCGCTCAAATGTTCTTCCGAAACGACCTCATTCATAACGCGGCTGACGCTGCCCAGAATATCTATGGCAGGAAAATGGTTCTGGGCTGCAATGGCTCTGGACAACACTATATGCCCATCCAAAATGCTTCGCACCGCATCGGCAATAGGCTCATTCATATCATCGCCATCCACCAGCACGGTGTAAATCCCCGTGATGGAGCCTGTCTCACTGGTGCCCGCACGCTCCAGCAGCTTAGGCAGCAGAGCAAATACCGAAGGAGTATAGCCCCTGGTAGCAGGCGGCTCACCGATAGTCAGACCCACCTCACGCTGCGCCATGGCAAAACGGGTGACAGAATCCATCATCAGGATGACTTTATGGCCTTTGTCCCGAAAATACTCTGCAATGGCCGTAGCGGTCATGGCTCCTTTGATACGCACCAACGCCGGTGTATCAGAAGTTGCCACCACCACTACCGAACGCTTCAGGCCTTCCTCTCCCAAATCACGCTCAATGAAATCACGGACCTCACGGCCACGCTCTCCCACCAAAGCAATGACACTTATATCTGCCTCAGTATTTCTGGCAATCATGGAAAGCAAGGTTGACTTGCCCACGCCGGAACCGGCCATAATGCCGATACGCTGGCCTTCACCCATGGTGATGAGCCCGTCTATGGCTCTCACTCCCACATAAAGGCTATCCTTGATACGGGGCCTGCTCAAAGGCGACGGCGGCGGAGCCTGCAGGGGATATTCCTCCTTCATCAAGAGCGGCCCCTTGTCGTCCATGGGATTTCCCAAGCCGTCCAGCACCCGGCCCAAAAGCTCAGGTCCCACCTTGACCTGCAAGGTCTTCTGGGCCGAAACCACTTCACAGCCCGGGCCTATCCCCCGCATCTCACCGATGGGCATTAGCATCACATAGCCTTCCCTGAAGCCCACCACCTCGGCGGGCAACGGCGGCACTCCAGGAAA
Source organism: uncultured Selenomonas sp. (assembly GCA_905234515.1). Taxonomy (GTDB): domain Bacteria; phylum Bacillota; class Negativicutes; order Selenomonadales; family Selenomonadaceae; genus Selenomonas_B. The sequence continues at coordinate 7,498 of CAJOIN010000037.1, read as the reverse complement.
ATGGGAGCTTACATAACAAAGCTCCCCCACACTTACAGTTGGTCCCTGGGACTCTATTACCAGCCCTATGACCTGGGTAACCTTTCCCGTCAGTTTCATACTGCGGCAATTATCAATAGCCTCCCGGAACTTCTCAATATTCAGCTGCACAGGTTCCTGCAATCTCTCCGCCATGGCAGTCTCCTCAATCTAAAAGACTACATCATAACATCCATAACTGCCTGCTTGATGAGCTCCATCTGGGTGGCAAGCCTGGCATCCACGCTGCCGTTTGGCGTCTCCACCAGACAATCCCCCGGTTTCAGGGCCTCATCTGCATGAAACTCCAGCACAGCATCTCCTGCCGTAAGTATCTGCCTGAACTCATCTCTGGCCATCAGCACAAAATCATAAGAATCAGGCGGCACATGCACCACCAGCCTCTTCTGGTCACAGACCTTGGCAATAGCTGCTCTGACCAAAGGCAGCACCATCTGGGGAACATCGATAAAATGCTGTGGCAACACCTTCTCCACCACTCCCATGGCAATGGAAATCACATCTTCCTCTGCCATCTTCAGGTAGTCAAAAGTAGCCTCCTCTGCATCCCGCAGGGTTTTTTCCGCCCTGGCGCTGGCATCATTGACCATGGCCTGCATTTCCTGGCGCACACCCTGCTCGCCATCTTCACGGCCCTGGCGCATGCCATCTTCATAACCCTTTGATCTGGCCTCGGCCTTCAAGGCTTCTATCTCTTTTTGTGCTTCTTCTATAAGCCTGTCATATTCGGCCTGCCCCTCCTGCTTCAAAAGAGCCGCACTTCTTTCGGCTTCCTTAAGCATATCCTGGGCTCTCTGCTCCTTGGCGGCAATCTCAGCCATCATGCGAGCCATGGCTTCCTCATCCACTACCGGCTCCTCCTCCGCCTCTGGCGGAGGCTTAGGCGGTGCCGTCGGCGCTTCAATGTGGTGTGGAGCCTCATTCCAAACTGGATACTTGATGACCTTAGACAATCATCTCGTCTCCCTGTCCGCGGGAAATCACAATTTCGCCCTTGTCTTCCAGCGCCCGGATAACATTGACGACCTTCTGCTGTGCTTCCTCCACATCCCTGATTTTCACAGGGCCCATGAACTCGATTTCTTCACGCAGCATATCCGCTGCACGCTTGGACATATTCTTGTAGACCTTGTCCGCCACTTCCCCCTGAGTGCCCTTGAGGGCCAGGGAAAGATCCTTGGTATCCACTTCTCTGAGCACCATCTGCAGGGAGCGGTCGTCCAGCTGGACGATATCCTCGAACACGAACATGAGGCGCTTGATATCCTCTGCCAGTTCCGGATTGTCCACTTCCAAAGTCTCGATGATGGACTTCTCTGTGGTGCGGTCCACCCTGTTGAGCACTTCCACAATGGCCTTGACGCCGCCTGCGGTAGTGAAGTCCTGGGTAACCAGTGCCGACAGCTTGCGCTCCAACACCCGTTCCACCTCCCTGATGATATCAGGCGACGTGCGGTCCATCACCGCAATGCGCTTGGCTACATCTGCCTGGGCCTCCGGAGGCAGGGCACTTAAAACTGTGCCTGCCTGGTCCGGATCCAGATAGGCCATAATCAGCGCAATGGTCTGAGGATGCTCGTTTTGTATAAAGTTCAACAACTGGGATGGGTCCGTTTTCCTGAGAAAATCAAAGGGACGCACCTGCAAGCTGGTGGTAAGGCGATTGATAATATCCATCGCCTTGTCCGCCCCCAGGGCCTTCTCCAGCACGTTCTGGGCATATTCCAAACCGCCGGTGGAAATATAATCACGAGCCATGGCCATCTGGTAAAATTCGCTGATGACCGATGCTTTCTGCTCGGCGCTGACCTGCTTATGGCTGGCAATCTCCAGGGTAATCCTTTCGATTTCCTCGTCATCCATGTGCTGGAACAGCTTGGCCGAATACTCCGGCCCCAAAGCTATAAAGAGTATTGCCACTTTCTCCTGGTTGGAAAGCTCGCCATCGCCGTCATCATACATATCTGCCATACGCAATCATTCCTCCGCGAGCCAAGTCTTGATAAGCATAGCAACTTCTGCCGGTTTCTGGTCAATAAGCTGCTGCAGCGTCTGCTTCTCGGTAAGTTGTCTCTGCTCGTCTTCTGTAAGTTCTTCTTCCTCGATAACGCCAGCTTCCACCATTGCCGCCCTCTCTGCCGCCAAGCGCTTCTCCTCTTCCTCCATGGCCAAGCGTTCGGCCTCGGCTGCCGCCTCGGCTTCCAGTCTCTTCCTGCGGCGATGCATGAGATATGCACCGAGTATCAGGGCAAGGATGAGCAAGGGAATACCCACCTGCATGTAGAAGATGCGATCCTGACGATCTCTCTCGGCCTGCTCCTCTGCGGCTCTTCTGTCAGCAGCTTCAGTGCTGAAGGGCAGAGGTTCTACAGAAATAGTATCACCTCTGTCGGTATTGATACCGGCAGCGCTGGATACACTCCTCAATATGCTGTCCTGCTGGGTGGCATTGATATCATCATTGACCAGCACTGCCACCGTCAGGCGCTTGATGGAACCAGGAGAAGCAACTGTCCGCTGCTTTTCCTCGTTAATCTCGTAATTCTTGGTTGATTCCTTTTTCTCATAGTTGGCATTGGCATTGCCTTCCTGAGCCACATACCCCGGCACATTGGACTCCACCCCTGCAGGACCGCCGGGAGTATTGGAGGTGCCCTCATAAGTCTCATTTATATCCTGCTGGCTGCGGATGATACCAGAATCATCCACCACCGGGGTAAAGGTCTGACGGTCAGTCTGCCGATCGTCAAAATCCAGCTCCACGCTTACCCTGGCAAAAGCACGACCCTCGCCCAGGGACTGATCCAACAGGCTCTGCACATTCTTCTGGATGTTATCCTGCACCTTGCGGGTCATATCCAGCTGGGTCATGGTCTTCTGGGTCACGTTCTGGGCATCATCCTCATCCGGGTCATTCAGGATTTTGCCGCTGTCATCGACTATGGTAATGTTCTCCGGCTGCAAGCCCTGAATGCTGTGGGCAGCCAGGTTCACAATGCCCTTGATTTCCTTCTTGGTCAGTTCGACATTTGGCCTCAGGCGCAGCATGATGGACGCTGTGGCAGGCTTCTCATTTTTCTTGTACAGGCTGTCTTCCGGCAACACAATATGTACACGAGCCTTCTCCACCGCATTAATCTGCTCTATGGTGCGGGTCAGCTCACCCTGCAGGGCTTGCAGATAATTGACCTTATTCTGGAACTCAGTCACGCCCAGCTTGCTGTCGTCAAAAATCTCAAAGCCCTTCTGACCTCTGGGAAGCCCCTGGGTGGCCAAGTCAAGCCTGGCGTCATGGACATTCTTGGAGGGTACCAGTATATTAGTTCCTTGCTTTGTCTGCTGTATTTCGTATTCTATTTTTCCTTCTTTGAGCTTTGCTGCCACCTCACCGGCATCCTTTGTCTCCATCCCTGTAAACAAAGGAACCATATCCGGCTTGCTGCCATACCAGAAACTTACCCCCAGTATGACGAGGAGGAGAGCCAAAGCGGATCCAAGCATAACATAGCGCTGTCTTTTGGTGAATTTCTCCCACAACGCCAGATACCGCTCTTTCCAATCTCCCATGGTCTCAATCCCTTCGCGTCATAGTTTAAGCGCCAGACTCAGGTCACACCTGCATGCGCATGATTTCCTGATAAGCCGACGTTGCCCTGTTACGAAGCTGCAATGTAAGCTGCAGTGCCATCTCAGCTTTCTGGGACGCCACCACAACCTGCGATATATCCTCCACTCGTCCTGCAGCCAGCAAAGCATTCTGACGGTCAGACTCAAGCTGCAGGGCATTAACTTTTTTCAAGGCATCTTTCAAATAATCGGCAAACCCCTTTACTTCCTCAGGCTGCTGGGTCTCCCCAAGATGGCTGGTCGCGTGCATACGCACCGGGGTCATCTGCAATGCTTCAATTTCCATAATATCCCCTCTTCCGTCTAGGCTGCCTCACCAGCATCCCGTACTGATTACTTGCCTATATCCAAAATCTTGCTCACCATGGACTTGGCCGCATTGATACTTGTGGCATTTGCCTCATAGGCGCGGGAGGCGGTAATCATGTCCACCATTTCTGCCACCACATTCACATTGGGCCTCTCTACATAGCCCTGGGCGTTGGCATCAGGATGTCCCGGATCATAAACCAGGGGCCCCTGTTCATCATCTTCCCTTATCATTACAGCCCTGACACCCTCGCCTGCCTCCAGCTTGCTCATGGATTTATCCATAAAGCTGGAGAAAGAAATGCCATGCTTGTTCTTCTCCCTCGGCTCAAACACCACATAACGGCGGTGATATGCTCCTCCCCGCTCTGTCCTTGTGGTATTGGCATTGGCAATATTGTTGGAAATAACATCCATGCGCAGCCTCTCGGCAGTAAGACCGGAAGCAGCCGTATCTATCCCCATGAACATGCTCATGATAAAACCCTCTTGCTTTTCTTTACCCAGCTATCAATTAATTCTGCCCGCTGGTAATGACGTTCTTCATCTTGGTCACAAAGCCGCCCAGCTGCGTAGCCATGGAGTTATAGTACAGCTGGTTCTTGGCCATATTAGCCATTTCCGTATCTATATCCACATTGTTGTGATCCACTCTCATGGTGGTGGAATCATCGCGCTCAATCACAGCCTGCGCCTTTCCATGCATGGGAATAGGCAAATGACGGTCATGGGTTCTCACTATATCCAGTTTCCCCTGCTCATCGTCAAGATGCAGCTCCTTGGCCAGAAGGTCTTCAAAATTCACGTAACTACGCTTAAACTTCGGCGTGTTTACGTTGGCAATGTTATCACTTATGACCTCATGGCGCATAGTAGCCGCCTGCAGCCCCCTGGATAGATAGTCCATATTAGGCGAATTCATTATCTGCTCCAACATGGCCTGACTCACTTCCTCTCTATCTTATCCTGCCAGCGCATTCATATACAGACTTCTAAAGAGATATTTTCTACATGAGGTGCTTTTATCCTGCCCCCGTTAATATTTTTTTCCCGTATTCCCATAAATATCTCTAAATTTTCCTTTGATAAAAAAAGAGTGCCCCTGGGGACACCCTAAATTTTCTTATGTCACTTTTTGAAGTAATCCATGGGATAAAGCTCTTTGGCATGGGCAATATCTGCCTCAAACATGCGGTTCCAAGGAAAATGCACCTCAATCTCTCTGAGGGATTCCACATTGGGCAGGTTTTTATCCACAAAGTACTGCATAATCTTGGCAGCCCTGTCTGATACAGCGCTCCTCTTCCCATCCAGGCTGCCATAGACACCGTCCCCCCTGAGCCAGTCCAGCTGCCGGGACACAGTTCCCCGGACATTGGCCTGATAGACCCAGTCGTCAAGATAGCGGGTCAGCAGCAGATCATTTACTGCCTCCTTAGTCATATACTTGGTCAGTATACCCTCACCTATGACGAAGCCGGAGCTGTTGGTAGGCGTATTCCAGCCGGAATAGGCACGAAGCTTGAACAGCATGCCTTTTTTATTCAGCTGCTCCATCAGGGCATTGTCTGCCCCATTGGCATAGGCCACATCGGCAATAGCCACAGGCAGCCCCTTGGCAAGATAATCGCTTACCAGCTCCAGAAAATAATCAGAGCCCTCACGGGTCCTGCCATCATTGTTCCGGCCGTTAGCCTCATAGGTCTTGCCATTAGGATTGGTATTGACCATGAGCACCAGGTCCGCATCTTCAGGGGCAGTAACCTTCATCCCCCCCGCCATGGAAATAGCGGCATCCACAGAGTCGCCAATCTTCTCATCTGAGTAAGAGGGAATAGTAGCCGGACCCCGGCCCCAGTTATACCTCACGTAAACAGAGGGAACTTCCCGCCTTATATCATTGACGGCTCTGGACAGGAGCAGCATGCCAATTTCATCAATGCCAGCCATGGCCTGAAATTTTGTATTGCTCAGACCGGCCGCCTTCTTCTGCAGATGGCGGCTCTCCATGTGGGTCTGCGAATAAGGGGCATTATCATCCCTGCCCAAGGCCATATAATTGAAGGTGTTGCCCTTGGCCAGGCTTATCATACGCTCATTGGCTGCAAAATTTTTCTTTCTGCGTCCAAGCCAATCCTGCAGATATTTCTTAGGTATCAGCCGTTCCAGGAACAGGTTTTCCTTGCGCTCACGCAGGCTGAGGCCTTCCATTTCCTCCTTATCCTTCAGCTCCGTATATCTGAAGATATCTGCCCCATAACTCCTGTAGTAAGATGGCTCCTCATGGCCTGAGGCTTCCCCATTCCTTGGGGTCCTCATTACAGAGCTGAAAACATAAAGTTTCAGATTAGGGTGGGCCTTGCGGAACTCACGGAACTGCTCCACCCTGGCCGTAATCTTTTCCTGGGCATAATCATGCTTGCGGGACCCCACCAAACTGCCGTAAAGCATGGCATCAGAAGAAATCACTGCTGCATCAGCTTCCTCAGCATTATTTTCCAACCAGCTCCAAAGTTCCTCCGGATGACCCAGGTCCGTGCGGTTGCCCAGCTTGCTCTCAGGAGGCACTATCACCTTATAGCC
>CAJOIN010000037.1:0-931 GCA_905234515.1 uncultured Selenomonas sp. | reverse complement strand
CTGCCGTCTGTTTATCAGAAATAGGACGGTTGTCATGGGGTACATAGATAATCTTGGGAACGGGATTTTCCACTTTGCGGCGGGCTTCACTACCGGCTGGCATTACCAGCATCAAGGCGCAAAGCAACGCCACTCCCACCATCAATTTCTGTCGCAATGTACTATCTCCTTATTTCTTATTATCCGCCTTTATCTCCTCCCCTTTGTCCTTCAGGATAGCCTTCAAATCCTTCTTAACATCATCAGGGATGTGCATCTCAGTCTGGAATTCTATGCCGTTTTCCTTGGGAACGGCCCCCTTGATCTCTATCATGTCAAGCAAACGGTGACCATGGAACCTGGTCTGGCCAAAATTCGATGCCGCCAGCACCTTTCCGCAATCCACCTGGACATCATTGTGGCTGATCTTCACAGGCAGGTCATCAGAAAAATCTATTTTGCCCACCATGCGCTCCATCATGGACAGGGATACATTGGAAAAAAGCCATGACATCATGCCATGTCCCGGCAGCTTCTTGCCGCGGACCTTGTACACCATGTAGGAGGTATCCCCTTTGTGCACAAATTCCTTGATTTCCCCGGAAAGTTCCAGCTTGCCCTTAGATGTAACAGCTTCAATATCCAACCTCCCATTTTTATGGGACTGCAATTTGACGGACTGGATATCCCTGCCTCCTGCAGCGGCTTTTTTTACGCTCTCCTCTATGGCCTCATTCATGACATCATCCGGCACAAAGAGTTTGCCATCGCTAATCTCCTTCAGGCTCTCCTTGGTCCAGGTCCCCCGCAGCACCTTAAGGGCCGGACCGTAATCCTGTACCTTTTCCTTAAGTTCTGCCCAATCAACTTTTTTCACCTGTTCCACCCAGGCTGCTGGTAAATCCATTAATCATTCTCCCCCTTGGGAATTCTGCTTTTGAATCGCGCGCAC
>CAJOIN010000036.1 GCA_905234515.1 uncultured Selenomonas sp. | reverse complement strand
TCATAGTCTTTCCTCTAGTTTACGTTGAATGCTGGCAGCATCCACTCATCATGATTTCTCTTGATTACCGCAGCCACCTGTGAGGCCAAACTGACAGGCTGAAGCTCTTTGGCTCTCGCATTTGCCAGATACTCGTTCTGCACCAAGATGTTCATCAGGACACTGCCAATCTTTCCTACGGTAGAATTACTCCAAGCTGCCACCTGTTCATTTTGCTCGGCCAGCTGCAGGAAGAAGATATTCACATCCCCCCTACTGAAATTTGGATTATGCTGCCGAAATTTCTCTCCCACCACCGTCACCATGAACTCAGCCACCAGACGGCTGTCCCGCATCATGGCATAGAGGCACAGCTGGCGGGCAGTCTGTGCCGTCTGGGTGGCGATGATATGCACAGCCTCGTTATCCTCCAGCCCCTTTAATCTGCGTATACAGGGGCGAGTCAGGCTGCGGACAGATTTCTCCGTGGGCAGCTGGAATAGATTCTCTGAGACAATCTTCTCGTAAATCGCCGCCTCATCCAGCCCCTTGTCCATCAGCTGTGCCACGATGCGTGTTTCACTGAACAGGAACTGCTCCCGGGTCAAGCTGGCACTGTAGCTATTTGCTGCAATCATAGTCCACCTCACTTAGTTTCAATTATGGCCTGCATCTGCCTTTCCAAAATATCTTCTTGCATCAATCTCCTACCTGCAATCCATAGACTTCCTCCAAGAGGGCATTATAAGCCTCCATGATGGTGTTATGCTGCAAATCGTCAAAATGCTCCTTGGTTTCACAGCCCACATTGTTCTCCTCCACGTATAGGGAATGATAGGCCACCTTATCCGCTTGCTGACGGCGAACATCGAAGTAGGTAGCAAAAAGATAATTATGCGTACTTACAAAAATCTGCACCTTGTGCCGGGATAACTCCAACCCCTTGGCATGGGTCAGCATATCCTTGACAGGTAAAAACACTGCCTTATTGTCAGCAGTGCTTTTCTCTATCTGTATGGATGCTGGCTGTGTGCCGAGGCTGCTGTTTAGTTCATAGCTGGTCCCTCCACGCTTGAAGTATTCAGCCAGCAACCTGTTCTTGTCCTTATCCGACATCATCTTGGCATAGATAGCTTTCATAAGCTGAGTTTTCCCCACACCATTCTTCCCAATGAAAACATTAACGCCGGGGCATGGCAGCACCTCTGTATGCTTGAACACAACAAAGTTATCTAAACTTATTTTAGTTATGGCCAATTACATCACCTAGCCACCTATCTTCAAATCACAATTACTCAGCTGTCATTATGCTTTTAATAAGCTCTCTTGTATCTTCGGATATCTGTGGGTTCTCTATTATTTTCAAAAGTCCCTCTTTGATTATTTCCTTTTCCTGTTTGGATGCTACAAACATTATTGTCTCATAATCAGAAGGTGGCTCCTTAGACACTTCCAATTTGCTTGTTATTACATACTTCTGTGGCGAAGTGTATATATTGTCTACCTCATCCACGGTAGTAGCTTTGGAAAGCAGCTTCATACTATTTGCAGTGAGCTTATTCCTATACAGATGATTGTTATAAATATAACGCTGCAAATCTTCGGAGAGAAGCGAGAAAGTCCTGGCTGCCTGGGTAGTAATCTTATCTTCACCTGTTCCATCCACCAGCGGCCAGAACTCAGCAATCAAAGTACGGAGCTGATATAACCTTTTTACTGACCCTTCACTCGTTCCCATAACCTTAGCTATGCTGGTCGCTGGGTTTACGGGTGGTTCTGGAATCAAGTTCCAGACGGTTCATGTTGATTACAGCCTGAGCTTTGATGGCCGTTGTGTTGTCTCTGCGGATGATGTTGTCAAAAATAATGATTTTACGAGCCTCTACATCATCCAGCTCTTCATAATCATAGACATAGCAATTCATGGTGCTGAAGCGTTCAGCCATCGCCGGGTCATTGCCTTCTTCACTTGTGAAGATTTCATGCAGAGCCTTAAATGCTTGGTATCTTGTATGACCGCCAAGTATCATGTATGTCCCATTCACCTGTTTCCAAACCAGAGCAGGTGAAAGCTGTCCGTAGGCCACCAAGTTTTTCATAAGCTCTGTCATAATGGTCTTATCCTGCTTGGGGAAGAAGTTCCATTCTTCTTTGGCTGGGATTAACTTCGTTATTTCTACCTGCTCCATGTGATACTTGGGATAGAGCTGCTCTATCTGTTTAAGTTGTTCATCAGATTTCTGCTTATCCTCTGCAGATATAGGAGCAACTGTTTCTTTGCCTGTAACCGCCAGCTGTTTCCAATAGTCAGCATCAAAGGTTGGTTTGCTCACATCATCATAGGCGTTTGGCTGAGCAAATGCTGACATACTCACTTCCTGTTTATTCTTACTCATAAAGAACCTCCGTTATCTCCTTATACAACTTCTCAAAATCAGCAGATATCTTTTTGTTATGGAACCTCTCTGTGACAGCACAATGGAAGTTTACAGACTTTCTGGCATCTTCACTATCTCTTATGGTTGTTTCAAAGAAGACACCTTCCTCCACGCCACCGTTCAGGTTAGCCAACGCTTTAGGTATAGTTGCCCTAGCGGAGGGAATATAGTCTTTGGCACTACTTGTATTACCCTTTACTTTATTAAAGAAATAGCCAAGCAATTTAATATTGGGATTAGCTCTGCGACGGCTCTTAACAATATTCTGATAAACCTGTGACAAGCCAGCTACGCTTCTCTCATCAGCCTCCATGGGAACCAGTATATAATCGCAACTCTGCATAGGAAGCAATGTATCAAGCCCAATGGACGGATGAGAATCCATAATTATCACATCATAGTTATTCAATGCTTGTAATGAATCCATTAACTCAACCCACGGATTGATAGATTCATTAAGCTTGCTGTCCCTGACCCTGCTCAGAAAGCTCTCATCCTCAATAAGCAGTGACCCCGGTATCATGTCTATGTTTTTATACTGGGTAGGCAATATAAACGCCTCCACTGGCACAGGCACATTCATGATTTTAGCTATAACTGCCGATTGAATGTCTCTCTTGCCATCGGAAGCTACACCCATTGTCTGCGTTAAATTTGTTTGTGCATCAGCATCTATCATCAATACTCGCTTACCAGACTTCGTGAATAGATAAGCTAATGCAGCTGTTGTTGTGGTTTTTCCTACTCCACCTTTATGATTCGCCACACAAATGACCTTAGCCATTATGACACCTCCAAGAATGTTTTTTATTTTATTATAACACAGCGAATAGTTTTTTACATTCAAATACCTGTGTTTTTTATTCGGGACCAAATTGGTCCCGAATACTCCTTGTAAAAATATGACCACATCAATTATTATATAGACAGACATAAATAGATGCCCAGGGTAGTTGATTTGCATTCGTTAAATCAACTACCCTGGGCATCTTATATAATATCACCAGCATTATTTCTTTTCGTTAATGTTTAAGTTTGCCTCAATGTATTCAGCCGTTATACCAGACTTCCCTTGCATCTTAATACCCAGCTTCAGCAATAATACCTCCGAATATTTTTCAATCCATCTAGCAATTTTTTTATCAGTTATACCAAGTGCCTGATATAAACTAGCCACTTCTGGATGCTCTTGTAAAATATTTTTAACCAATTCATCTTCTGTCATAGAACCAGAGTTTTCAATTAGATTGTTCATGGAAGCAGCTTCCCGATTCCATTCTTGGATTTCCCTATGCTCTCTTTCCTCTGCTCTGGCAGCCTCTATGTCTATCTGCTTACTTCCAGCGTAGTCTCCCTCCATGGCTTTTCTAAAGTACCCGCCAATTCTTTTTAATTTCTGTCGCTTATCCTCCTGTCTAACATATTCCATCTGCTCCTTGCAGTATTCTACACCATAGTTCTTGACATAGGCTTCGGCATCTTTCTTTTTCTGGCGAAAATCCTTGACCATAGCCCTGATGGTGTCAATCTCTATCAGGGAGAAAGCACTCTCATTCTTCGCTGCAGATACTTCTTCCTCGTCAACTGTAACAACAGGTTCATTGACTTCTGCTGTCTCCACTGCTGCCAACAGGCATGGCTTTTTCTTTATGAATACCTTCATGTGGGTTGTTTTTCGTCCTGTTTTGATAAACTCAGGTGTTATCTCGATGTCTGTACACCTATTTACCACATCAATAGCTGGGGTTATCACCCTCTGCTTGAGGCCTGAAAAGCTATCATAAGAAGTTCCCCCTAGCAATTCCCGCCATTCATCAATGGAATAAAACGCATAACCAGTTCGTATCCAACTGTTACATATCTCGTACATCTTGAACGCCGAATATGTATCACATTTATTTGCAATTAGCATATCCGCCTTAGTGAAGTTTTTTGTCAATCCCTGTATGTACGGAGCCATCTGCGGATTTATATATGCAGTCAGTATCCCATTTTCATATGTCATACTCGGAATTATTTGTCTAATCCGCCAATTTCCTGCGTCATCCATCATGCTAATCTGTGTTATAGCCACCTTCTTGCATTCTTCGAACAACACCTTTGAGTAATTCGTGTTTTTTATATTGCAGTCTGCGACAATGGTTTTCGCATCCACAGAGAGGTTATCCAGCCTGTTCTCTTGCTGTGCCTTATACAAGAAGTAATTGGTGATTTTATATGTTGTCACGGTCATATTGCCGTGCATCATTATCAGCTTGTTATCTTTCGTTAGCCATAGGCCGTCCTTCTCCCGTGGCAGAGGCTTAGGTGTCCCCATTATGACCCACCTTTCATGAAACCTAGCAAAATAAATATATCGTGCCCAGAACTATCCCAAAACCTAACACAATAAATATGGCACCACATAATTAGTCATTTAGATATTTATTTTGCTAGGTTTATCCCTATTATAATGCTATTCTTTCCATAATTCAATATTTATTTTGCTATGTTTGTTATTTAATCTGCTAGGTTACGTATTTATTTTGCTAGGATATGGCTCACAGATATTTAATCTGCTAGGTTTTTTATTTATTTTGCTAGGTTTATATATTTAATCTGCTAGGTTTAGATATTTATTTTGCTAGGTTTCGTGTCCGCTAAGCCTTGATACATAAGGGCTGGCGGGGTGCCAACAAAACAATAACAAAGTTATTACAAATAACAACAAACAGAGCTTGTTCCTGTGGATAACTTTCGTTCTCTCACAGTAGACACTATTCTCGCTGTTTTGTTGTTGTCCTTCCTGTTTTAAAAAAATGGGGTAATCCTTAAATGCAAAAGGATTGCCCCATTCTCTCAGCCATTACATACGTCTTCTTTGCTTGAGCAGACGGTACAGATAAATCATAGCAGCTTCTCTCTGAATAGCCGTAAGTTTGAAAAAAGCCTCCATCAAAGCTGCTTCAGCACTATTAAGCTTGTGCTTCTTCATCAGGTTGGCCAGCATCAGATGCTCGTTATCCTGAAACATGTCTCCCTCACCGCTTACAAGCCATGTCTCAGATACGCTGTAAGTATCGCAAATGAGCTTTGCAAGTCTGGAGTTAACCTCACGTATATTTCGCTCAATATTTGTAACGTATCCTTGTGTCATGCCCATCCTGGCTGCAAACTCCGTCTGACTAAGTCCAAGCTGCTTGCGAACAGCCCGGACTCTTTCACCGTTAATCACTCTAGAAACCTCACATGTTATTCTGTTATCTTCAATTTTGTCACTAAGGAATACTCTTATATTTTCGTTAGTGTCCATTGACATTATACCATCTTGAAATTACATAAATCAATTAGCTCGGGCTGTCGATGGAGTAGGTAATCCATATACAGCCAACTGAAAATTAAAGACAGATTAAGCCTGGATTATTTTTTAATTAAAAATGGTTTATTCCTATTGTCCTAAATAAATCATTGTTGTAAAATTTATCATACAAATAAAAAAATAAAAAGGAGCAATGATATGTCAGATTTGGATGAACTCAAGGAGAAGGAAAAACAGGCAGAAGAAATTCTGGCGAACCTGAAAAAGCTGAAACCAGAACAGCTCAAGGCTTTCAGCAACATGATTATCGGCGTGGCTACCATGAACGACATCATGGCCATGAATGCCAATCTTGATGAAATAGTTAATCGTGCGAATGCCTAATCTTTTGTCTGATGTTTTATGAGAATAGCAGAATAAATAGTCGCTGTTTATAAAACGGATGGAGGGGATTACTTTATGACCGAAAAAGGGATGGCAGATTTTGGCCTTGAAGAAAATGCCCTGCTGGGCGAATTATCCATCGAGGAAATGCAGCAGCTTTATGTGAAAATGGCTGAACGTTGCAAAAGCCTTGAGCAGATTATCGAAGTCAATGACATATCACGCCTTGGGCAGCTGGTATGCAAATACCAGAATAATTCCAAGGAACTTCTTAAACAGATTGCTATGATACTTCCAGCTGTGGAGTATTCGCCAACGGAAACAAAAGAGATTGTAAAGCTTCTGGATTATCTTGAGGGACTGCATGAAAAGCTGGAAGCCTATGTGGTAAAGGGGAATTTACCAGAAACAACATTGGACAAAACTGAATGCTTCGGCGAACATGAGAAAATGCGAACCGTAAGTTTTATAAACTTCAAGGGTGGCGTGGGCAAGACAACGGTATCTACCAATTTTGCCTACGCCATTTCTTTGCTAATGAACAGCGGCATCCGCATCCTGTTCATCGACAACGACAAGCAGGGCAATGCCTCCGATTGGTTTGAGGCAGACCGGCAGTATGGCACTATTGCCAACGTGCTCATGGGGGATGTGCCGGTGCGTAAGGTTATCCAGCGTACCCGCTATGAGGACATAGACCTCATAGCTGCTGATACGGGGCTGATTGAAGCCAATGCCCGCCTGATGCAGGGGGGCAGCTGCAATGAGGCTGTAATCCTTCGTGAAGCTCTGCAGGAAGTGGCAGAGGACTATGACCTTTGCATCATCGACAATCCTCCCGACATCAACATGTCCGTCCTGAACGCTTTATCTATCACTGATGATGTTATCATCGTGACTTTCCCGGAAAAGGATAGTCTGGCCGGTGCCAAGGAGATTATGGGGCAGATTAAGCAGGTGAAGAAGCTTAATCAAGGCCTCAATCTTTCGGGCATTCTGGTAAACGCTTTCAGCGGCCATCAGGCCGTCTACCAGTGCATTGACGAGATGAAGAACAAGCATCTGCCGGTGTTTAGAACCAAGATTCACTATGCCAACAAGGAAGCCAAGAATTTCCTCAATGTGGCGAGGCAGGGCAAGAAGAGCATTTTCGAAGTCTCGCCCAGCTGCGTGATTGCTAGGGATATATTCGACTTCTCTAAGGAATATCTGGGTGTAGCGTTGTAGGTTGGAGGGATGGACGGATGAAAAGATATTCAAGTGACTTGCTGGCCATATTGGACAATCAGAGAAATGCAGATATGCCGGTGCGGGATTGTGCCTACGATGTGCAGCTGATTGATGCCCATGATATTGTGCCCAACAGCAAGAACTTCTATGGGATTCGGGAAATCGAAGAGCTGGCCACCAGAATAAGGCTATCCGGCCACATCACGCCGCTTGAAGTAGTGGCCAGTGATGATGAACCGGGAAAGTATACTCTGATTTCCGGGGAAAGACGGCGGGCAGCCATGCTTTACCGGCTGGAGCAGGGGGAAATAGATAAGGCCGTTATACCTTGCATTATTCGAGAGGATTTGGGTAATCGGGGATTTTTAACGGCTGAGGAAATAGAGACGATAAACATCATCTGTGCCAATGACTACCGGGATAAGACCCCTTTCGAGAAGCTGGATGAGGTGCAGAAGCTGAAGCCTATAGCCCGGAAGTGCTGGGAGCAGGAAAGCGACAGGCCGGAAAATTTCAGGATGTACTTTGCCAAGAGCTTTTTGGGCATATCCCCAAGCTCATTGCAGCGTATTACCGTCCTGGAGAAGCTAGTGCCGGAGGCAAGAGAGGCTTTTGAAGACAATCTTATCAGCTATACCGCTTTGTCGGAGTTGGCGTATAAACCAGAATCAGAGCAGCGTGAATACTTGGCGGGGCTGAAAACAGGGGAAAATGCCGGTACAGTAGCAGAAGTGCAGGGAAAAGACAAGCCCAGCGAGGCAGAGCCTCAAGAAGAACCATGTGCGGAAGAGGTCATGCCAGAACCCGTGGCTGACTGTCAGGGGGAAACTGAAGAGCTACCCCAAGTCACAGATAGCCCTAAAATGCCCCTGACAGCCTCCAAAAGCGTCGATATGGCAAAATTGGAGGTACAGGCTAGGCAGTGGGTAAAAGAGGGCTTAGAGAGGCTTCTGGAGGAAGCTGAGGGGGAAATGGAAAAAGCTAAGGCGAAGGAGGATACCGCCAGGGCTGCTCTCTGGGATTTGAGAAGGGCTGCCGCTGCCCTTGCCATCGAGGCCATGTCATGAGCCTGAAACGAAGGATAGCAGTCCTGTTTGTGGCTATTATGGCAGGGATGTCCAGCCTTGCCATGGCGGCAGACCTGCCTGTAACGTCCCCTTTCGGTTGGCGGGTTCATCCCCTCACCGGCACATGGAAATTTCACGCCGGTGTAGACCTGGGCTATGAAACAGGCACCGGCGTTCCGGCTCTTTGGGAGGGGCAGGTTGTTCAGTGCGGCAATTTCGGCGATGGCTACGGCAACCAGGTCATGCTCTACCATGGGGCAGTGGATGCCTACACAAGATATGCCCATTTGTCGGCCATCTATGTGAATGGCGGCGATTGTGTCAGTCAAGGTCAGGTAATTGGAGCCGTGGGAGCCACTGGGAACGTGACGGGTCCGCATTTGCATCTGGAGCTTATTGCCAGATGGGAAGATGGTTCGTATCAGTACATGAATCCTCTGGACTTATGGAAATGATTTCTGTCGCTTTTATGAAGGGGCGTGATGTTTTGCGATTTAAGGCACAAGATATTGACAACGAGAGATACTACCAGCTGCCCAAAGGGCTGTTTTCCTACAAGCGTTATCATAGGCTGAGCGTAAAGGCCAAGGTGATTTATGCAGTTCTGAAAGACCGCATGTGCCTGTCAAGAAAAAATGGCTGGGTGGAAACAAACGGCGATATTTTCCTCATGTTCAGCTATGGGGAGCTGGCGGAGATTCTAGCTATGAGCAAAACGGCCATCTGCCGGGAGTTTAAGAAGCTGGTGGATTTCGGTCTTGTGGAAACGGTGGCAATCAGCAACAACGGGGCACAGAAGATTTATGTGAACCGCATAGAAATACCTGAAACCATGGAAGATGTCCATGATTACGAGGAAAAACTGGGCAAGGCCGAAATGGATGCACAGGAAGGAGAGGCCAGAGGCATGGTAGCGGATGCCTATAGCAAAGGCATCAATATGACCATAAATGAGGCTCGCTCCAAGGTTTCCATGCGGATTAAGGCAGGCCGTTCCGAAAACGGAACACCCTATTCCGTACTTGAAACGGCCTGTTTCGATAATGGAACGCCCCGTTTCGCTGGTGAAACACCCAGTTCCGATATCGGAACGCCCCATTCCGAAAATGGAACAGCCCCCGTTCCGAAATCGGAACTAAATGAGACTGACTTATATAGCTATACTGAATTAGAGAGACAGAAAAGAGAAACTGACAATAAGACTACTACCAGTAGTACTGGTACGCCCCCTGCCGCTGAAATGGCATGTGACCCATTTCAGAAGGTAATCCGCTCTTACCGGGACAATATCTCTCCCATGGTGGGGCCGGTAGTCACCAATGAGCTGGCGAAGCTCTGCAAAGAGTACGGAGTAGAACTGGTCAATGATTCCATCACAGAGGCAGCTTTGTCTGCCAAGGGAGAGGTAAGCGTCAAGTATCTGCGGGCCATTCTAAGCCGGTGGAGCAAAGAGGGGAAGGAAAAAGCTCCAAGAGCAGCCTCTATGAGCAATAAGTCCACTGTGGCAGAGACTGCCCCGGAGCCTGAGGAAGTATACGACGATGAAGGTAATCCGTTGCCCCTGCCTCTGCCCGGGGAAAATGCCCAGGAATATTTCAACCGTGTCGGTATCAGCGTGTAGGGGGGATAGCCATGCAAGCACTGGAAAGCATAGAGGATTGGGATATCCGGGATTATGTACGCTCGACTGCCCGGAAGTGTGGAGTGAACTTAGATAACCTCACCAAGGGGGAAGTGGTGCCATTCCCAAGGCCGCTCAAGGGCGTGTATGAGCTATCCGAAGCAAAGCTGCGGGAGTATAACCGTGAGCTGGCTGAGGTGGAGGAAGCACAGGAGCAGTGCAGGGGCTGCGATGGGTGTTCCTGTCAGCACAAGGACAAGTGGAAAAATCTCACGGTGAAGGCCGACTGCTGGAACGATGAAGTTCATCTGGCTCTCAATAACTGCAAGTTCACTCAGCAGAAGAGCAGGGATAAGAAACTAAAATCCTTGATGGAGGCTGCCAAGATACCTGAGAAATACAGGGAGGACACATGGGAAGACCTCACCATACAGCAGGGAAATATGCGGGCTGTTGCTCTTGCCAAAAAGGCTGTGCAGGACGGCAGGAGCCTTTATCTATGGGGCAAATGCGGAACTGGCAAGACCAAGCTGACCTCCATAATTGCCAATGAGCGGCTGAAAAAGGGGCTGCCTGTTTTGTTTGTCTCTCTGCCGGAGCTATACAGTGGCATCAAGGCCAATTTTGACAAGGGTGGCAGCAGTTGCGAACTTCTGGAGATTGTGAAGAAAGCCGAGTGCCTGATTCTTGATGATTTGGGAGCCAGCAATCGGACGGAGTGGTCGGTGGGGATTCTGCAGGAGCTTGTAGATTACCGCTATGCCAATGCCTTGCAGACCATTATCACCTCGAACAATTCCATGGCTGAACTGAAATCCTATCTGGTCATAAGGGACAAACAGGGAAAGCCCATGGATGAGAAGCAGTCAGCCCGGATAACATCACGCCTTGAAGAAATGTGCCACACGGCAAAGCTAGACGCGCCGAGTTTCCGGCAGAAGCAGGAGGAAAATCTACGATGAACGCCATAAATCCAGACCTTGGCCTGTATGTGGCCGAGCAGATACTCATTCAGAGATTCAAGACCAGTGAGAAGGAATTAGCCCAGCTGGGGCATTTAGCACGGTTCTGCAAGCTGGAGCCGGAGGACAGCAAGCGTTACAAAACTTACCTCAGCCTCCAGCGATACAAGATAAACATGGCCATGGTGGATATTGTCATCATGGGGCTGACACAGGAAATGAGGGATTTCGTCAAGGCAAGATACCGGGATGACAAGAGCTTCCACAGGATTGCCATAGAGCTGTTTGTCTGTGAGGCCACGCTGCACAAGTGGAACCGCTTCATTCTTCAAGCCCTCGCCACCATGAGCAGCTACACACTGGCCGGGGATGACATCTACCGTCCCAATGTGGTAAGGAATATGATTCACCTTCTTGATATGCGTATAAACACTTTTCAAGAGACGGAGAAGCTGGAGTATGACAAGATGTGGCTGGCTTCCCTAGTGGATAAGCGTCGCAGGTACAGAAAGTTGCTGGAAGCCCTCATGGAGGTTCAGGCGGTATACAAGTCAGCAGACACCGGGGACAGGAACTATGTGCGGTATCAGGTGATAAACGAGAAAATCCGCCACAGCAACGAGAATGTCAGCCAGATAGCCGGAAGATGCGGTGTGTCGCTGGCCACTGTTCATAAGCACCTCAAAAGCTATGTGGATGTGGTGCAGAAATATATTGCCTGACACAGAAAAAGCGAAAGACCGCTCCAAAGAGCGGTCTCTCTCCCTGCAGCTTGCTAAAGGCTCAGGTTTGCTAGTTTTCCGTGGTTAGCTGAGAAGCCAGACTAGAAACTGGACAACCAGTGACAAGGGGGTATTTTTGTATGAAGATTTGGAAGTCTTGGCGTGTCATGTTCCTTATGGTACTATTTCTCATTACGACGATGAGTGTGTCTTTTGCGGCGGATTGCCGCGATTTCTGCATTATCAACCATACAGGTCAGACCATCACGCAGTTGAACGTTTGTCCCACGTCATCCAAGGATTGGCAGGAGGATATCCTCGGAGCCGGTGTCATCCCAGCGGATGAGGACTGCTATGTATCGATGGATCTTGCCGAGAAAGGAAGGTATTGGGACATTCTGGCTTTCTTGGAGGATGGCAGTTATTCCACCTACTCCCATATTGACCTTTACAACATCGCCTATGTCACCCTTGGCAAGAATGGCAGTGTAAGCATTGAGTAACGTCTACGACCATTGACGATTTGCCGCCAGCTCGCACCGGGAAGAGAGGGCGGCACATGCTGCGCCGCAGATGCGGCATTGAGCGCCTACTGAATTTGATTTGCATAGCCCATGCATCCATGCGGCTGCTGCCGTACGTAGACACACGGTTTG
>CAJOIN010000035.1:1954-12737 GCA_905234515.1 uncultured Selenomonas sp. | reverse complement strand
GGAGGATGAGACCATCGCCCAGGAGCTCCAGAAGGGCTACATGGTGAAAGGACGCGTGATTCGTCCCAGCATGGTGCAGGTTGTAGCTAACAGCTAAAGGTTCGGGTGTTACTTTCTTTGGTGCAAAGAAAGTAACCAAAGAAACAGCGAGCCTGCGGTCCATCACGGACCTTAAGCTCGCGGCGCCCATCCTTGGGCGCCTGCTCTACTGGATGGTTTTTGTTTTATAGGGTGAAGTTTATGCTTAAGATAGTTATGGCAACTGGTAATCAAGGCAAGCTTAGGGAAATGAGGGAACTTCTTTTTGATTTGCCTGTGGAGATACTTTCTTTGAGGGATTTCCCGGAAATTCCTGAGCCGGTGGAGGATGGGGAGACCTTTGAGGCGAATTCCCTTTTGAAGGCTCGTTATTATCGGGAGCAGACTGGTTGTGCGGCTATGGCGGATGATTCGGGGCTGGAGGTTGAGGCCCTGGAGGGGGCGCCTGGGGTGTATTCGGCGCGGTTTTGCGGGCATCATGGGGATGATGAGGCCAATAATGAGAAACTGATCTTGGAGTTGAAGGACCGGGGGCTCACTGAGTCCAGGGCGGCTTATCGCTGTGTGCTGGCCTTTGCGGGGCTTGATGGCACCGAGCTTACGGCTTCCGGCAGCTGTGAGGGTGTGGTGAAGGAGCCGCGCCGGGGGGAGAACGGCTTTGGCTATGACCCCTATTTCTATGTGGTTGAGAAGCAGTTTGCCGGACGTACCATGGCAGAGCTGACTTTGGAGGAAAAGGGCACCATCAGCCATCGGGCCCGTGCCATGGAAGTGCTGAAGGAACTTTTGAAGGAGCAAGTCTTATGAAGATAGGTCTGGTAAGCGACAGCCATGGGGACACCATGGCCTTGGATATGATGCTGCAGACCCCGGAGGGAGCTGAGGCTGAGTGCTGGCTCCATGCCGGGGATTTTGTGCGGGATGCGGAATATCTGGAGATGGTGTCCGGGAAGAAGGTTTACATGGTGGCGGGCAATGGGGACTGGCCCTACAGCAAGGCTCCCGATGACCTGCTGGTGGAGCTGGCGGGACATAAAATCCTGCTCACCCATGGACATGAGCATGGGGTCCGCTATGATACTTCAACTTTGGCACAGAATGCTGCCAATATGGGGGCAGATATGGCAGTTTACGGCCATACCCATATAGTAGACATCACCCCGCCCGGCAAGCCGGGGGTTTTTACGCTGAATCCCGGCAGTATAGCGCGCCCCCGGGACGATGCCTTTGGCTCCTTTATGCTGGTGGAGCTGGAAAAGGGCATGGAACCCAAGGTGAAGCTCATAAGGCTCAAGGATGCCAATGCCAGGAGGTTTTATTAAAACCTTAAAAAATCCCCACGGAAAAAGAAGGATTTTTCCCGCAAAATAGCGAATACAACACCGATGTGATAAGTGTCACATAGCTGTATCATCCGCCCACGGAAAGCGAGGCAGAAAAGTGAAGCTGCTTCAGTATTTTCGCGGGCTTCTCGCATTTGTGAATTGCTTGAAAACAAGGACGAAATGTGCTATTATGGAGAACAGATGTGTGATAAGTTGTATTTATGGGAGGGATAACTTTGCGAGAGTTAGACGCAAAACAAATCACTGAAAACGTCGCGCAGATGTGCAAAGAAGCAGCCTATTACCTGCCCAAGGATGTGTACGAAGGTCTGAAGCGGGGCCGCGAGACTGAGAAGTCTCCTGTGGGCCAGAACGTGCTGGATCAGATTATCCGCAATGCGGAGATCGCCAGAGCTGAGGACAGGCCCTACTGCCAGGATACTGGTATGACCATTGTCTTCCTGAAGGTAGGCCAGGATTTGCATATCACCGGCGGCAATCTGGAGGATGCTATCAACGAGGGTATCGCCAAGGGCTATACCGAAGGCTACCTCAGAAAATCAGTGGTGGCAGAGCCCCTCTTTAACCGCAAGAACACTCAGAATAATACACCGGGCGTCATCTATACCGAAATTGTGCCCGGCGACAAGCTGGAAATCACCGTGGCTCCCAAGGGCTTTGGCTCTGAGAACAAGTCCGGCGTGAAGATGCTGGTACCGGCTGACGGTGTGGAAGGCGTGAAGAAGGCTGTCATGGACATCATCCTCCATGCCAGCATGAACCCCTGCCCCCCCATGGTAGTGGGCGTGGGCATCGGCGGCACCATGGATCGTGCTGCCCTCCTTTCCAAGAAGGCACTTACCCGTTCCATTGATGAGCGCAACCCCATGCCTGAGTATGCAAAGCTTGAGGGCGAGCTCCTGGAGCTCATCAACCAGACGGGCATCGGACCCCAGTTGGGCGGCACCACTTCCGCTCTGGCTGTGAATATCGAGTGGGGCCCCACTCATATTGCAGGCCTGCCGGTGGCAGTGACCATCTGCTGCCATGCTATGCGTCACAGCCACAGGGTGCTCTAAGGAAAGGGAGGATAATAAAATGGCAGAACAGATTCGCATTCAGACTCCTTTCACCGAGGAGATGTCCAGAAAGCTTAAAGCTGGTGATGCAGTGCTGATTTCCGGCACCATCATCGCTGCCCGTGATGCAGCCCACAAGGCCATGACCGAGGCTCTCGCCCGCGGTGAGGAGCTGCCCGTGGACTGGAAGGACCAGATGGTTTACTATCTCGGACCTACGCCGGCTAAGCCGGGCGACCCCATCGGCTCCTGCGGCCCCACTACTTCCGGCCGTATGGATGCCTACACTCCCACCATGCTGGACCAGGGTATCAAGGGCATGATCGGCAAGGGCTCCCGTTCCAAGGAAGTCATTGAGTCCATGAAGAAGAACGGCGTGACCTACTTCGCTGCCGTAGGCGGCGCAGCAGCCCTCATTGCTAAGTCTGTGAAGAAGTACGAAGTGCTGGCTTATCCGGAGCTGGGCCCTGAGGCCGTAGCCCGCCTGACGGTAGAGGATTTCCCTGCTATCGTAGTCATCGACTGCGAGGGCAACAGCCTCTATGAGACCAACCAGGCCAAGTATCGTACTCTGAAGGGTTATTGAGACATCTGAACTGGTGTAAGCGGTGTCCCTGCCGGTGCCTGCCTGTTCCCTGTGAGCGGTGGGCGCCGGAGGTGGCGCCTTGGCATAATTATATTTAGGAGGTACAGAATGTTTCACACTACTTTTTATCTGCGCCGCCTGCACTCCATAGTTGGTTTGCTGGTGCTTGGCGGAGTCATCTTCGAGCACATTTTCACCAACTCGATGGCTCTGGGCGGCCCGAAAGCTTTGAATGGCGCTCTGGCTATGATGGAGCTCATTCCCCATCCCATTTTCCTGGGCATTGAAATCGGCGCTATCGCCGTGCCCCTGCTTTTCCATGCCCTGTATGGCATCTACATCTGCCTGCAGGCCAACAACAACCCCGGCCGCATGGGCTACATCCGCAACTGGCAGTTCGCCTTCCAGCGCTGGACGGCCTGGTTCCTGGTGGTCTTCCTGATCTGGCACGTGTTCTATCTCCGTGTCTTCACCAAGGGCATCACGGGCACGCCTATTTCCTATGAGCTCCTCCAGAGCTACTTCACCGGCAGCCCCATCGTGGCAGTTCTCTACATCATCGGCATGTTCGCTGCTATCTTCCACTTCTGCAACGGCATCACCACCTTCTGCATGACCTGGGGCATCGCCAAGGGTCCCCGCGTCCAGAATGTGATCGGTGCCCTCAGCATGTGCCTCTGCGCGGCTCTGTGCCTCGTCACCCTGGCCTTCATGGGCAGCTATTTCGTGATGTAAAGGAGAATATCAATGGCTAAAGCACCTGAAAATAAAATCATAGTCGTAGGCGGCGGTTTGTCCGGCCTTATGGCTACTATGAAAATCTGCGAAGGCGGCGGCAAGGTAGATTTGTTCTCCTACTGCCCCGTGAAGCGCTCCCACTCCCTCTGCGCCCAGGGCGGCATCAACGCCTGCATGGACACCAAGGGTGAGCATGACAGCATCTACGAGCACTTCGATGATACGGTTTACGGCGGTGACTTCCTGGCTGACCAGCTGGCTGTCAAGGGCATGGTTGAGGCAGCTCCGAAGCTCATCAAGATGTTTGACCGCATGGGCGTGCCCTTCACCCGCACTCCCGAGGGCGTGCTTGACCTCCGCAACTTCGGCGGCCAGAAGAACAAGCGCACCTGCTTCGCCGGCTCCACCACGGGCCAGCAGCTTCTCTATGCTCTGGACGAGCAGGTCCGTCATTGGGAAGTCAAGGGCAAGGTGACCAAGTATGAGTTCTGGGAATTCATCAAGGTCATCAAGAACAAGCAGGGCGTTGTTCGCGGCATCGTAGCCCAGAACATGAACTCCAATGAGATTGTGGCTTTCCCGGCTGATGTAGTCATCCTGGCTACCGGCGGCCCGGGCATGGTGTTTGGCCGCTGCACGGCTTCCACCATCTGCAACGGCTCCGCTGTGACCTCCGTGTATAAGGATGGCGCACACCTGGCCAACCCCGAATTCATCCAGATTCACCCGACGGCTATCCCGGGCCCCGACAAGAACCGTCTTATGTCCGAGGCTTGCCGCGGTGAGGGCGGACGCGTCTGGGTATGGCGTGACAACCCGGAGACCGGCGAGAAAGAGCGCTGGTACTTCCTGGAGGATATGTATCCGGCTTACGGCAACCTGGTGCCCCGCGACGTGGCATCCCGTGCCATCTACAAGGTCTGCGTCCACATGGGCCTGGGCATGCATGAGCCGAATCGCGTGTACCTGGACCTTTCCCATATCCCCAAAGACTACCTGGAGCGCAAGCTGGGCGGCATTCTGGAAATGTATGAGGACTTCGTGGGCAAGAGCCCGGCCGAGGTTCCCATGGAGATTTTCCCCTCCGTTCACTATTCCATGGGCGGCATTTGGGTGGACCGCATGCATCACACCAATATCCCCGGCCTCATGGCCTCCGGCGAGTGCGACTACCAGTATCACGGCGCCAACCGTCTGGGCGCAAACTCCCTGCTGTCCGCTACCTACTCCGGTACTGTTTCCGGCCCCGAGGCACTCAGGTGGGCCCGCAGCGGCGAGCTGGGTGATCCTCTCACCGAGGCTGAGATGGAAGCAGCCCGCAAGGAGTGCGTAGAAGAGTTCGACAAGATCCGCAACATGAACGGTCCTGAGAACGCTCACAAGCTCCATCATGAGATGGGCGAAATCATGTACAAGTACGTGTCCATCGAGCGCGACAATATCGGCCTTGACCAGTGCCTCAAGGAGCTCAAGGAAATCCTCAAGCGCTGGGATAACATCGGTGTCACCGACCATGGCAACTGGGCAAACCAGGAAGCTATGTTCGTGCGCCAGCTCCGCAACATGATCCTCTATGCCATGGTGGTCACCAAGGGTGCCCGCTGCCGTGACGAGTCCCGCGGCGCGCATGCCAAGATTGTCCTGGACGAGAATGGCAACCGCAAGACCGACGAGCATGGCGAGCTTGTCTTCATGGGCCGCGACGATGAGCGCTTCATGAAGACCACCATCGTGGACTATGACCCGAAGACCGAGGAGCCCCAGGTTTCCTACATGGAATTCGATCATTCTCTCATTAAGCCCCGTGCCCGTAACTACGCAGTGGCTAAGAAAGAATAAGAAGGTTGATACTGACCGAGTGAGCCAGCCAGTATGACGAGATATTTTTTTGCCTGACAAGGAAACACGACGACGCATAGCGGTTGCTATGCGGAGGAGCGTTGACGCAGTAAGGCGGAAAAATAGCCGTCAGGCTGGCGGCGAATCCGGTCAGCATCAGCCTCTGCTCGAAGGAGGATTATGTAAAATGGCAGAACAGAAAATGGTCAGACTCATCATCGAGCGCCAGGACGGCCCGGAAAGTGCGCCGTATACCCAGGAATTCGATGTACCTTACCGCCCCGGCCTCAACATGGTGGCGGCTCTCATGGAAATCCAGAAGAACCCCGTTACCGTTGACGGCAAGCGTGTGGCTCCTGTAGTTTGGGAGTGCAACTGCCTGGAGAAGGTCTGCGGCGCCTGCATGATGGTCATCAATGGCATTCCCCGTCAGGCTTGCTGCTCCCTGGTTGACAACCTTCAGCAGCCTATTCACCTGGCGCCGGCCCGTACCTTCCCGGTTATCCGCGATCTTCTCATCGACCGCTCCGTCATGTTCGAGAGCCTCAAGAAGATTCAGGGCTGGGTGGAAGTGGACGGCAGCTGGGACGTCAAGGACGCGCCCATCCAGAACCCCTACACCGCACAGACTGCTTACGAGATTTCTCACTGCATGACCTGCGGCTGCTGCCTGGAGGCTTGCCCCAACGTGGGACCCCAGTCCGACTTCATCGGACCTGCTCCTACGGTGCAGGCTTACCTCTTCAACCTGCATCCCCTCGGAAAGTTCGACGCTCCGAAGCGCCTGAACGCTCTGATGGAGAAGGGCGGCATCACCAGCTGCGGCAACAGCCAGAACTGCGTGGAAGTCTGCCCGAAGCAGATTAAGCTGACCACCTATCTTGCTCAGCTTAACCGCGATGTGAACAAGCAGGCCCTGAAGAATATCTTCAACCACTAAGGCCATAGCTGGTCTTTGGGAAAGTTCCCGCTTCTCAGGAGGCGGGAACTTTTTTGTGTCGCAAAGGAGGATAATCAAAGGTATATCTTGAATCATTTTATGTGGCAGTTGTTAATGAGCGTTAGCAGGATGATGACCATGAGAAAAATGAATCGAATACCTTTGAGTCCTAATTTAAAGCGTTTCAAGTTTTTCTTTGATCTCCTAAAGCGGAACACGGATGACTATCTCTTTTTGATGGACCTTACTACCAGTCTTATTATGGTGTCCCCAAACCTGGTGCAGGATTTTGAGCTGCCCGGTGAGATTATGGATGATTTTGACCAGTACTGGCTGCCCCTGGTCCACCCAGAGGAAAGGACTAACTATAGCAACTCTATAAGTGAGGTCATGCACCATAGAAGCCGTGAGCATATGCTGGACTACCGGGTGAAGAATCGCAAAGGCGACTACGTGTGGATACGCTGCCGGGGGACCATTGGCTTTGACAGGGATGGCACCCCAAATATCTTCACAGGGGTGATGACCCGTCTGTCTCAGCGGAACCAGGCCGATGAGGTCACGGGACTTCTGAACAAATACCAGTTTGAGCGTGGGGTGAAGTCTGCCCTGGCCGCCTACCGTTCCACCGGCGTGGGGGGAGCGGTGATGGTGCTGGGCCTTGATAATTTCAAGATTATCAATGAGACCCATAACAGGGTGGTGGGGGACCATGTGCTGAAGGAGGTTTCCCGGCAGATTGAGGCCATCCTGCCGCCGGATTTTACCCTTTACAAGCTGGATGGCGACGAGTTTGCCATAGTCTATCCCCAGGCTGGGGAGAAGGAGGTAGCGGAGCTTTTCGCTTCCATCCAGGGCTGTCTGGCCCATCCCTATGAGGTGGACGGGCGCCAGTATTTCAATACCGTGTCGGCGGGCACCGTGTTCTATCCCCAGGGAGGGAAGGATTATCTGGTGCTGCACAAGCATGCCGAGGCGGCTATGGACTCTGCCAAGCGGGCGGGAAAGAACAGGAACTGTATCTTCAGCAAGGAGCAGTACAACCGCTGGGTGCGTTCTATCACCATGAGGGACTCCCTGTGGGACAGCGTGGAAAACGGCTGCGAGGGCTTCAGCCTCTTTTTTCAGCCCCAGGTAAGCGCTGTGAACCGGGAACTCATCGGGGCGGAATCCCTGCTCAGATGGCGCAATCCCAAGGGCCGCATGGTGGCGCCTATGGAGTTTATCCCCATTTTGGAGGAGACCAAGCTCATCGTGCCCGTGGGCAAATGGATTTACGAGGAAGTGGTGCGCATCTGCAAGCGGTGGCGCGAGGTGCGGCCAAAGTTCTGCATAAGTGTCAACCTGAGCTATGAGCAGGTGAAGGACTTGTCCTTCAAGAATTTTGCCCTGGACTGTCTGAAGCGCTATGATATGCCCGCTGACTCTGTGGTACTGGAGCTGACAGAGAGCAAAATCGTGGCAGACTGGAGCTTTGTGAACAAGCAGTTTGACGATTTCCGCCAGGCGGGTATCAAGATTGCCATGGATGATTTTGGCACAGGCTATTCGTCCCTGGCTTCCTTCAAGAATCTTTCCTGCGATATTGTGAAGATTGACAGGGAGTTTGTGAAGAAGATTCTGGAGAATGATTTTGACAAGCAGCTGGTGGAATACGTGGTGGCGCTCTGCCACAGCATGGGCATTAAGGCTTGCATAGAAGGTGTGGAGGACATCGAGGAGTACAACCTTCTGACCAAGCGCTGCAAAGCGGATGCTATCCAGGGATATCTCTTTGGCCATCCTGAAAGCGAGGAGAATTTTGAGGAGAAGTTCCTGAAGGGGCCAAAGTATCTGGAGCCCTGTTCGCCGCCCCAATCAAGATAAGTTTTGGCTGTCGCAAAGGCCCATCCATGGGCTGAAAGTTGGATTATATCAGTTTTCGGAGTGATGATAATGACGAAGCACAAATTGTTTTTGGCTTTTTTTGCAGCATTTTTCTTAGCAGCAGTTCCACTGCAGCCAGCTTTTGCTATGGAAGGCCCGGGGCTTTCGGTGGAGGGCACGGGACGGGCTAAGTTGGCGCCGGATCAGGCCAGTCTTAGTTTGAGTGTGGTCACCATGGGCAGCTCTGCTCAGGAGGTTCAGGCGGAGAATGCCCGGAAGATGCAGGCGGTTACTGAGGCTGTGAAGGCCTTGGGTGTGGAGGACAGGTTTGTCAGGACCTCCAGCATTTCCCTGGAGCCCCAGTACGATTATAACAATGGGGCAAGGAAGCTGAAGGGGTATACAGCTAACAACACCATAAGGGTTGAAGTAAAGGAACTTGGCATGGTGGGGCGGATTATTGACAGCGCCCTGCGGGCGGGGGCCAATCGGGTGGATTCTTTGGAATTTGGCCTGCAGGCACCCCAGCGGCTGGAACAGCTGGCCCTGAAAAATGCCGTGGCAGATGCCAGGAGCAAGGCAGAGGCAATCGCCGGTGCTTTGGGCCGGCAGATTGTGGGCCTCAGGCAGGTGTCGGAGAGTGTCAATGGCTACAGCAGGCGCAATTATGAAGTGTCTATGCTGGCAGCCAAGTCCAGTGACGAGGCTGCGGCAGTCACGCCTGTGGAGCCGGGGGAGCTGGAGCTTTCCGGGAGTGTGCATATTGAGTTCGTGTTATCGGAATAGATTGAGCTAATACGTATCAGGGAACTTTGTAAGCGGGCGGCAGTGCTTGCATGGTACTGCTGCCCGTATTTTTTATAAAGAAGGAGCTGCTGGCTGTGGACAATCGGAAAAAAATGCTCAAGTTGATGGACTATTTGCGGCAGGTGGGCAATCTGCGCCAAAAGCTCGTAAAAAATCTGCAGAATGAGGAATGGTGCCTGGAGTTTGATGCCCTGCCCGTGGACCCCAAGCGCATCCATTGCTATGGCCCTGAGGATGAGCTGCCGGAGGGGGCTCCTGAGGGGCTTTTGCTGGAGGTGGAGAAGCCGGAGTTTTCTCCCTGCCCTGATTTGCCCTTTGATTTGATTGGCTGGGTCAGGACGCCTGGCTGGAGAAATTTTGAAACTGCTGACATCGAGGTGCGGGACGAGCGCAACAGGAATGACCCCAGGTTGGGGGAAATCACAGAGCGCTTCGTGGATTCCGGGGTGCGGCTGGCTGCCTTTGAGGAATGGAAGCGCCACCGCAATCTTTGGCGCACAGGGGAGATAGTCAAGAGCCGTACCCAGAAGCTCTTTATGGCTCTCTATGAAATCTATGACCGGCTGCGCCAGGACCCTGAGGGGCTGGAACTGGTGGTGGGCAACGCCTGCTTTTTGAATGCTTTGGATAATGATATAGAGCATCCCATGCTGCTGAAGAAGGTACAGCTTGTTTATGACAAGCGGGGCAAGATGCAGATAGTGGATGGGGAAAATGCCACAGAGCTATATATGGAGCTCTTTCAGGATTTGCCGGGCATCAAGGGGGAGGGGCTGAAGGAATTTGCCGCCTGGATGGATGATGCGGGGATACATCCCCTGTCCAGCAAGCTCAGGGAATTCCTTGACAGCACAGCCCCCATTATTACGCCCCATTGCCGGGCAGCGGCCCAGCGTTTTGAGCTCCTGCCCACAGACTGGTATCTTATCTATCCCAGGCCCTGTATTTTCCTGCGCCGTCATAATGCCGGCCTTTCCCAGGCTTTGGGAGCTATAGCAGGGGAAATAGAACAGGGCGGAGAAATCCCCCAGGCCCTGCTGGAAATTGTGGACCCGGAATTCCGTCCTACCAAGGTTATCCTTCAGGAGGCTGGGGAGGAGCAGATTCTCTCCGATGCCCGTGGCGAGGCGGCTGATATTCTGCTTACCAAGCCTGCCAATGCCGAACAGCTGGCCATAGCCAGGGAAATAGAGCAGGCTCCCGCTGTGGTGGTGCAGGGGCCTCCCGGCACAGGGAAGACCCATACCATTGCCAACCTCATGGGGCATTTCCTGGCCCAGGGGCAGCACATCCTGGTTACTTCTGCCACCAGCAAGGCCCTTGCGGTGCTGAAGGACAAGCTGCCGGCAGGCCTGCAGAATCTCTGCGTGTCCCTGCTGTCAGATGCCCGGGATGATATGGAGCATTCTGTGGCAGGCATTTGCGAGATGCTGGCCAAGAATTCCTCCCAGGAGATGAGGGCCAAGGCTGATGAGCTTACCCGGCGCCGGGAGCAGGTGCTGGCCCGGCTGAAAAAACGCCGCCATACCCTGGAGGAAGTGCGGCGGCTGGAGGCCAAGCGGGA
>CAJOIN010000035.1:0-1888 GCA_905234515.1 uncultured Selenomonas sp. | reverse complement strand
GGGGAAGGAATTTCCCTTGGGGAAGAATGAGCTGGAGGAGCTCTACCTGCTGAATGGCGAATTTGACACGGAAAGCCTGGCTGAGCTTCGGGAAGAACTTCCCGATGTCTATGCCCTGCTGCCCCCTGCCAGGGCGGGAGAACTGCTGGAGCGTGAGCAGCGGATTATCAAGAGCGAAAAGGAGCTTTTGGCAGCCCTGCCCCAGGCGTCTATCGACGAAAAGGCAGAACTGCTGGCTGCAGGCAACCGGGTGGTAGGGGAGGATCTGGTGCCTGACCTGCTCAGGAAGGCAGAGAGATATTTGGCTTCAGTGGATTTTAAGCGTTTTTCCGTACCCTGGGCCAAAGCAGCTGTGCTGGCAGGCAGCCAGGGCGGTGCCCGCCGTGAGGTTTGGGAGATGCTGGGCCGCGACATAGAGCGGGTACAGCAGCTGAAGTCCCAGTCCCTGAAGCAGTTTTTCGGCCACAGCCTTGAGTATAAGCTGGACCTGCCCCTGGACAAGAATCTGATTCAGCAGCTGTCAGAGCTGGCAGAGATTTTCGATGCCAAGGGGAAGATTTCCTGGTGGACCCGCATGAACCATGGCCCCCTGATAAAGATTATGGAGGGTTTTGCCATTGACGGCCGGCCTCTTTCCAGCCGCCTGGACTGCCAGATGGCCATGCAGTACGTGTCCCTCTTTGAAGCCAGGAAGCAGCTGGCCAAGGAATGGGAACAGCTGCTGGTACCTTTGGGCATGGAGCCTTATGAGGCCATGGCTGCAGGGGACGAGGATGTGGATGATTTGTGCCTGGCCCGCTGGCGGGAGATGGAGTCCCTGCTGGATTGGCGGGAAAATACCCTGCGGGAGCTCAGGCAGCAATGCGAGCAGGCGGGGATTATTTGGGATAACATCTGCGGGCAGGAAGCTTTCCTCACCCCCGCGGCCAAGCTGGACAAGGAGCTGGACTGGCTCCAGGAGGATTTGCCACGTTGGCTGAGATTGGTGCATATTTCCTATGTGGAGCGCAGGTCAGACAGGGCCTTGGACAAGCTTTGGGAGGTACTGCAGGAGGCGACAGGCAAGGTTTCCGAGACCCTCAGGAAAGCTGTGACCAAAGGAGACAGTGCCCTTTATGAAGAAGCTTATGAGCGTTTGAGGCGGTATCAGGAGCTGAAGCCAAGGTATCGTAGAAGGAAGGAACTCTTAGAGCGCTTGTCAGAATGCGCCCCCCATTGGGCAGAGCAGCTGGAAAATCAGGTGGGCCTGAAGACAGAGGCGCCCCCGGAGGCGGAAAAAGCCTGGATTTATGAGCAGCTGAAAATGGAAATGGCAGAGGCCCCCTCGGTGAATATTGCCCGCATTGCGGCAGAGGCAGGGGACCTTACGGCGGAGCTCCACGAGGTGACCACCAAGCTGGCAGAAGCTTTGGCCTGGTACCAGTTGCTTTCCCGGGTGGAGGGCACGAGCATGCAGGCCAGCCTGATTGGCTGGAGCAAGGCAGTGCGCAAGCTGGGCAAGGGCAAAGGCAAGTATGCTGCCCGTCATATCAAAGAGGCCAGGGACTGCATGCTGGAAGCCCAGGGGGCGGTGCCTGCCTGGATTATGCCCCTTTCCCGGGTGTGGCAGAACCTGCCGCCGGATGCGCCGAAATTTGATCTTATCATTATAGACGAGGCCAGCCAGGCAGACATTCTGGCCCTGCCTTTGCTGTATTTTGCCAAGAGGGTCATTATTGTGGGTGATGACCAGCAGGTCAGCCCTGCAGATATTGGGGTGCAGGCTGAGGAGATTCTGCAGCTGCAGTCTGCCACCATTGACGGGGTCATCGAGCATGCTTCCCTGTACACTTTGGATACTTCCCTTTATGATTTGGCCCAAATGCATTTCCCTGCCCGGCTTTTGACG
>CAJOIN010000034.1 GCA_905234515.1 uncultured Selenomonas sp. | reverse complement strand
TTATGCTTTCTCAACCTATGATTCTCACTCGGAGCTATTTGGCTGCATAAGTTTGGTACGGGGAATCAGGAAGCCTAAGTGGGGGTATTTTCTACGGGCAGAGAGTTTTTACAATGTTGCTACCCAGGAAGATGAATACAGCAGGGGGCCGGGAGGCAGGCCGGAGCATTTCCACGAGAAATCACATGGGGAGAGCTTCTATAGGATTGCGGAGAGCCAATTCAGGGGAAGCGGACTGTATTTCCTGGATGAACCAGAGGCGGCTTTGTCGCCCCAGAGACAATTGGCCCTGCTCCGTATGATCTGCATGTGTGCCAAGAGGAGCGCAGTTCTTCATTGTGACACACTCGCCGATTCTGTTGGGGATGCCATATGCAGAGATTTTGGGATTTAGCAAAAATGGTATTGGTACATTGTCTTATGAGGAGACAGAGAGTTATCGGGTAACATCGTTGTTTCTTAATCAGAGGGATAGAATACTGGCGCAGTTGCTAGAAGATGAATAGCTGTCAAGGCGTGGTGACTATGGATTATAGGTTGGAATATCGGAAGGGCAGCCTGCCTATGGCTTTGTTTCGGGAGAGGTATCAGGACAGGGAGCGGTTTATCGGGTACTGCCAGGAGTGTCCACGGTATGATACGGTTTGGTCGTGCCCTCCGTTGGACTTTTATGTGGATGAGTATCTGGATAGGTTTACATGGGTGAATGTGGTGGGAGCTAAAGTAGTATTGAGTGCTAAGGTGATTGATGAAGCGGATACAGCGGAGAAGGTCAAGACTGTGGGCTGGGAGATTGTATCTGCAGTGAAGCTGGAACTGGAAGAGAAGATGCGTCTGTCTTCTGGCGGGTGCAACCTCTGCAAGGAGTGCAGCCGTAAGGAAGGGAAGCCGTGCAGGATGCCGGAGAAGATGCGGTATTCACTGGATGCATTTGGCTTTGACCTGAGTGCCATCACCAAAGATATGCTGGGGATTGACATCCTGTGGTGCAAGGACAGGCTGCCAGAGTACTTTACCCTGATACATGGGCTGCTATCGGCAGAAGAGGTGCCTGAGGCGGCCTGGGATACCACAGGATGGATATTTGATGCAACGTGATGGTATGGGAAAAGCAAGATGCTGCACAGGATTCTGCAGAGGGGGAAATGACGGATGGATATTCCTCAGGTAGTACGGGATAAGAATGATGCTTACTGGTTGTTTTGGGTGTATCAGGCTGCCTGTATGCCAAGCATGACTTCCTGGGCCAGGAAAAAGAACAAGGGGAAGCTGCTTAAGGGCATTGATGAAATAATCGGGAATGTGGACAAGAAGAATCGTAAATCCCTGCGGAACGTCAATCCTACGGCTTTCAAGAATATAGTTGAGATGTTGAATGCCATTGAGGGCAATGGGCAGGACTTTAAGGATAAGTTTTTGCAGTTCTCACCAGAAAGCAAGGCTGCAAAGAGAATAAACTCCTTCAGGGAGTTTTACACAGAATGCAATCACCGAAATGACATGGATGAGATGATGCGGCTGTGCCTTATTTTCATCATTGTCCATGAAGGCTTGAAGGATTTGGAGGGGAAAGACAAAGGACTGATCCGAACCATTGCCCTACAGACATTGTCAGCTTTTGAAGTGTCAAAGGGAAATCCCTCTGTCTGGGAAATAGGAACAGACATTCCCCGCTGGGAACTTATAGTCAAGGGCCTGTCTGAGAAATTTCTGAGCGAAGATTTTGATACCAATATGGAAGACATGGGCTTGGTTTGGACACAAGATGTCATACAGGAAATGTTCTCTTGGAACGACATTTATATCAATGACTTCTTCAAAACACAATGTGGTCGCAAGGACCTGGAGAAGATATGCAAGCTGCTGATGATTCAGATGCAGAACCAGTATGGCATACTGGATGAACTTGACTGCGTCCATGATCTGCTTGATGATGACGGGGTCAATACTGACGTGCTGGATGAACTCCAAGAAAAATTCAGAGATATGGCTGAGGATTTCGAGGAGGCATTATTTTCGGCTGTTCTATTTTACCGTATGTGTCTGATGTACAAGAATGCCAGAGATGAGGCCAATAGGGCTATAGAGGACAGCATTGACCTCAGAAATGAGATTCGTGAACTAAAGGACAGGAAGGTTTTGGAAGAAGAGAAAGCCAGGAGGAAGCTGGGGAAGGAAAAGGATGCTTTGCTGGCCGAGGACAAGCAGAAGCAGCTGAACAAGCTACAAGCTGACTATGAGAAGCTGCAGGAAAAATACAGGGAGATACAGACTGAAAACAGATTCCTGGGGGAGCTGTTAAAGAATGCTGAAGAAAACGGCGAGGAAGACGAGGGAGAGGAACCTGATGATGGCAAGGTCAGCCAGGAGTCAC
Source organism: uncultured Selenomonas sp. (assembly GCA_905234515.1). Classification (GTDB taxonomy): domain Bacteria; phylum Bacillota; class Negativicutes; order Selenomonadales; family Selenomonadaceae; genus Selenomonas_B. The sequence goes on along the minus strand of CAJOIN010000034.1, from coordinate 9,290 downwards.
GTGCCTATCCCAAGGGAACAGTGCTGTTTGGCGGGCATGAGAACTGGCAGAGGAAGTATGCAGTCAGGCACCCGGAGGTGAAAATTCTCAGCGGCACGGAGGATTTCGCGGAGAATGTGGTGTCAAACAAGACACCGCTGGTGCTGCTGAACAGCCATCATATGAGCCATAAGGTGTTTTACAAGATTCGTAGGCTCCAGCAGCGCATGAAGTTCAGGCTTGAGTATGTTAAATAGCGGCTGGACACATGGCAGACAAAATACGTAAGGATGCAGTATAATTGAGGCAGGTCTGCAAGCTTATAAATCTGTATTGGAGTGAAAGCGCATGGTGATAAGAAAATACGAGGCAAATGATATACCTGCCATGGTGGAAATTTGGAACGAGGTAGTAGCGGAGGGCATTGCTTTCCCACAAGAAGAACTGCTGGATAATGAGACTGGGCGGGAATTTTTTGCTGCACAGAGCTATACGGCGGTAGCGGTCAGTAGTGAGGGAAATATAGCTGGCTTGTATATCCTGCACCCAAACAATGTGGGGCGCTGCGGGCATATCTGTAATGCCAGCTACGCAGTCAATTCCAAGTGCCGAGGACAGCATATTGGGGAACTGCTTGTAAAGGATTCTCTGGTGCAGGGCAAACGCATCGGCTTTGGCATTTTGCAATTCAATGCGGTGGTTGAAAGCAATATTCATGCCAGGCACCTTTACGAACGTCTGGGGTTTGTCCAGTTGGGAGTCATCCCAAAAGGCTTCCGCATGAAAAACGGAGAGTATGAGAATATCTGTCCGTATTATCATGTGTTGTAACTTGGCTTGTTGCTAATAAACATGGTAATAAATAATTGCCTGCGTAAGATTGGATGGCACAATCGATGGAATAGCCATATGGCGCAAAATGATATAATGATGCAGCGTCCCTTTGAAGATACTACTGCTGCAGCTATACACAAGTACCATCAGGAGCACAACGGCTGGGCCGGGATAGGTTATCACTATCTAATTCGCCAGGGCGGTATGATTGAGCAGGACAGACTGCGGGGGAAGGTGGGCGCTCATGCAAAAGACAACAATGAGACATCCATCGGCGTATGTCTGGCAGGGAATTTCGATATAGGCAACCCCACTGAACAGCAGATGGCTGCAGTGAAGGAGCTATGCTACTGGCTGTGCCGGAAGTACAACTTGAATCCCAGGAAAAAGGGAGTCATTGTAGGTCATCGGGGTCTCAACGATACTGCCTGTCCCGGCAAGAATCTATACAGGAAGCTGGGCGATATACGGCGGTTTGTCTATGATGGAGCATGAAATAGAGAGAAATGGAGGTTCTTATGAATAAGCATATCAAAATCATTGCATCTCTTTGTGTTGCTGCAGCTATCGGAGCCGGATGGGCTGGCACTGCTCATGGGGCTACGAGAGAAGAGATTGCCAGTATCCAGGTCAATGCCAAGGGGAGCAACTTCCAATATTGGCAGAAGGATTCTCAAGCATTAACCAGGCTCCGCAGCTATGTGAAAGATGTGACGAATCCCAAAAGTTCGGATTTCATACCACAGCGTGACCGCATTGCTGTGTTTGACGTAGATGGCACTCTGGCCTGTGAGACAGCACCCTTCTGCTTTGATTTTCTCATGATGGTGGACAGGGCACTGTATGATTCGGACTACAATGCCTCAGCCAGGGATAGAGCCAATGCCAGGGATGTGGAGAGGGATATTTGTGCCCATAAGGTGACTAACGACACAAGGCTGAAGACTTGCGAATCTCATGCCTCTGTTTTTGGTGGGATGACGATGGATGAGTATAATGCTTACACGGAAAAGTATCTGAGGAAGCCTGTTGAAGGGTTCAAAAATCTCAAAATAGGTGAGGCATATTTCCTGCCCATGGTAGAAGTGTTGTCCTATCTTCGGGCAAATGGATTCAAAGTATTCCTGGTGTCAGGTGCAGACAGGCAGTATACCCGTGTCATGGCAGAGGTGCTGCCCGTGGACAGCGACAATATACTTGGGACTGATTACCGCTATGTTGCAGCTGACCAGATGGGTAAGGATGGCATGGAGTATGTCTTTTCTACAGAGGACAAGGTGGTGCGGGGTGAGTTCGAGGTCAAGAATATCAATATGAACAAGGTCTCTGTCATGGCAAGAGAGATTGGCAAGCAGCCTGTTCTGGCATTCGGCAATTCCAGCGGCGATTTCAGCATGTACAACTACACAGCCACGAATCCTAATTATAAGACGATAGTATTCTCGCTGCTCTGCGATGATACAGAGAGGGAATTTGGCAAGCCAGCCTCGGCAGAAAAGATGCTGAAGAACTGCGAGAAGTATGGCTGGGTGCCTGTCTCCATGCGTGATGAGTGGAAAACCATATACGGGGACAGGGTGCAAAGATTAGATTGAACCGATGAGAGGTTGACTGTTGTATATAACTCGGAAGAAGATGTCTCCCACCTCTATAGGTGGCGAGTTCCTAATTTACTAATACCCTAAAGGGCACAATGCAGGCGGTGACATATACCTCCCGCCTTATAAATGAGTATTTAGTGGAAAACCTTCTACATTTATGGGGGTTCGAAAGCTGGCTTCAGGATGGGGGGAGATTGATGCTGAAAAAAATGTGCTGGGCATCATGCCTGCTGGTAATTTTCCTGTGCATGGGATGTACATCTGCAAGAACTGCTGTGCCGGAGGAAGGAAAGGAGAAGACAGCCATGGCGGTGAAAATTAGTCCTATGGTAAAGCTGAACAGTGGCTATGAGATGCCTGTGCTAGGACTTGGAACGTGGACACTGCGAGGAGAAACGGCTGAGAGGGCTGTGGAGACTGCAATAGAGTGTGGCTATCGCCTGATTGACACGGCCAGGTATTATGGCAACGAGGAGGCAGTAGGCAAGGGGGTGAAGGAAGCAATACGGAAGGGGATAGTTAGCCGGGAAGAGTTGTTCATCACCAGCAAGATAATGCCGGGAGACTACCGGCGGGCTGATGCTGCCATTGATGATTCCCTGTCTGCCCTTGGAGTGGAATATATTGATTTGATGCTGATACACCAGCCGGGAGCTAACGATGAGGAAGTATACAAAGCCCTGGAGCGTGGCGTGAGGGCAGGTAAAATCAGGTCGATAGGCATTTCGAATTATTACACGCCACAAGATTTCGAACGCATAAACAGGATTGCGGAGATAACTCCTGCTGTGGTGCAGAATGAAAATCATCTTTACTATCAGAATACGGCTCTGAAAGAGTATCTGAGGCAGTATGGCACTGTTGTCGAGTCCTGGTACCCTTTGGGAGGACGGGGAAATACCCAAAAAGTTTTGTCCAACAAGACCATAGAGGAAATATCTCATAAATACGGCAAAACACCAGCACAGATAGTTCTGCGCTGGCATATCCAAGCAGGCTATATAGTTATCCCGGGATCAGAAAATCCATTGCATATCCGTGAAAACAATGATATTTATGATTTACAGCTTAGCGAGGAAGAAATGGCTCGCATAGCGGAACTAAACAAAAATGAACGGTTTGAGAATTGGTGAAATAAGCACAAGGAGACAGTTGGTATGGACTGGAAATGGGTCAGAGAACCTGGCAAATACTTGATTGAGCCGGATAGGATAGAAATCACAACAATGCCACATACGGATTTATGGCAGAGGACATACTATCACTTCCGCAATGATAATGCGCCTGTGCTGCAGACAGAAACAGAAGAAAAGTTCTTCTCATTCATTGTGAAGACAGACTTTACTGAGAGTCACCAGCGATTTGACCAGTGTGGCATTGTGATGTATCTCGATTCGGAGAACTGGCTAAAAGCTTCGGTGGAATATGAGAATGAGCAATTCCAACATCTTGGTTCTGTAGTTACAAACCATGGATATTCTGATTGGGCTACAACAGCGATATCTGCCGACATTAAAACCATGTGGTATAGATTCAGCCGACGAGAGGATGACTATTGCATAGAATGCTCTGCTGATGGCAGGTTATTTTCTCAGATACGGGTGTGCCATATGTGGGAAGGGGCAGGAAAAATACGGTTTGGAGTATATGCATGCAGCCCGGAGGAATCCAGTTTCAAAGCCGTATTCACTGATATGAAGCTTATGGATTGTACATGGAAGGCTCATGATGGTCAGCAGCCGGATATGTGAGCATGGAGGGAAAGTCAGGCTCATAAGTACACAAGCAGTCATAAGTCTGAACTGGAAAAGGATAACGCCTGAGGAGCGGTGAGAGATGGAGATGACGCAAGCTCAACGTGACAATAAGGATGCGTACTGGTTCTATTGGGGATACCAGGCTGCCTGTACGTCCGGTATGGTCACCTGGGCTAGGAAGAAGCACAAGGGGTAACTAAGCGGCTTAGAGAGATATGGCGGTTTTGCTATTACGGAAGGTGCTACAGGAAGACTAGGCATTTTGGGTTACTTCTAATATCTCCACCATTTCGTGGTTTTACCTTTATTGCTAACAGTTCTTCCAATTGCTACTCTCCCATTCATCGACCACCACTTATAAGCGACCACCAAAGTAATCTTTGTCATACCAAATGCCAGGTGTTTCTTTTATATATTCCTTGAGGAGCTGCAAATCCTGTTTCAAAAGATGAAGGAAGTAATACCCTGACTTGCTATTGTCTTTTTCAAGTAGTTTATCTCGCACCTCAGCTATGACTTTTTTCTTCTTGCAAGACCATGCTATAAGGCAGCGGGCATCAGAGCTCCATGTATACCAAATGGCATCGGTAAGATCCGGCAGATAGTCAATTTCCAGCAACTTATTCAGCAAATCACGGGCTGTTGCATTATCATCTATAGTAATTTCTCTCCGGTGTTCCATGGCATCATCACCCATGCAGACACCATCACGATTTATGCTTATAATCACACATTATTCCCCCTCAACTATTCTTAGAAGTATTCGATGTATCTTCCATCTTTAAGGGAAAAAACAGCTTTCCTTGTGGATAACTTGGAAAGCTGTTTGTCTACAGTCTGAACCGCGAATTTGTTGTTCGTGGTTTTTTGTTTTTGGAAGTTTGGGTATCAATCAGGCGAAGTATTTGGTCTGGTCCTGATTTTTATTGGCATTTTCATAGGCCGGGAGGCGCTTCTTGATGAACTGGGTGTCAATATTACCGGTGCGGAAGCAGATGTCCTTCATGATGTTCTTATGCAGGTCTACGGTGGTTTTCACGCCCTCAATGCGGAATTCGTTCAGGGCGCGCTGCATGATCTTGATGGCATCGCCACGTGTGCGGCCATGGACCACCAGCTTGGCAATCATGGAGTCGTAATAGGGCTCGATGGCAAGACCTGCGGTCACACCACTGTCGAAGCGGACACGGGGGCCGCTGGGCTCATGTAAATAGGTAATCTGGCCCGGGGAGGGCATGAAGTTGTTGTCAGGATCCTCAGCGTTGATGCGGCACTCTATGGCATGTCCCGAGAATTTTACATCCTCCTGGGCGAAGTCCAGAGGCTCACCGGCGGCAATGCGAATTTGGGTGCGCACCAGGTCAATGCCGGTGACAGCTTCGGTGACACCATGCTCCACCTGGATGCGGGGATTGATTTCCATGAAGTAGAATTCATTATTGGAAAGGTCCAGCAGGAATTCCACGGTGCCGATATTGGAGTAGTGGACGCTCTTGGCAGCCTTGACAGCCAGCGCACCAACCCGGTCACGCATATCCTGGGTGAGGGCAATGGAGGGGGATTCTTCCAGCAGCTTCTGGTTGCGGCGCTGGAGGGAGCACTCACGCTCGCCCAGGTGGAGCACCTCGCCGTAGTTGTCCGCCACAATCTGTACCTCGATATGGCGGGAACGGCCGATGTAGTGCTCAAAGTAGTATTTGGTCTGGGTGATGTCCACCAGTTCCAGAATGTTTTTAAGATCTTCCTCGGACTGGGCCACGCACATGCCCTTGCCACCGCCGCCGGAGACAGGCTTGAGAATGACGGGATAGCCGACTTCACGAGCAGCTGCAATGGCTTCTTCATTATTGTTCAGCGGGTCGCTGCCCTTGGCCATGGGAATGCCGGAGGGGGAGATGGAAGCCCTGGCTATATCTTTGTCGCCTACCAGACGGATGGTTTCCGGCATGGGGCCAATCCAGGTGATGCCGGCTCCAGTGACCTTTTCTGCAAAGTCTGCATCCTCGGAAAGGAAGCCATAGCCAGGATGAATGGCATCAGCCTGGGTTTCCTTGGCAGCCCGCAGGATGGCAGCTTGGTTCAGATAGCTTTCAGTGGCATCGGCGGGGCCTACGTTGTATGCCACGTCGGCCAGCTGCACATGAAGGGCGTTGGCATCTGCTTCGGAATAGATAGCCACGGTTTCAATGTCCAGCTCCTGACAAGCACGGATAATGCGTACAGCAATCTCGCCACGGTTGGCGATGAGGATACGTTTGAACATAAGGATTGCCTCCTTGTTTACATTGGTTACAAATAAAAGATTATTATTGCACATTGATGTACAACAGTAGATTATATAACCTGCTACTAAGTTGCTACGGGGATGATTCTAGCACGTTTGTCAGACAAAAGCAACAATATTCTAGGGCTATCGAAGCTATTCCTTAAAAGAATACATGTATACAAACATACAGCCTGTTTGCGACGCTGTGGTTCCAGCAGAGAAGCAGCTAAGGAAGCTTGATTTCTTGACAGGAAGGGGGAGTTTGTCATGGTCTTTGTGGTTGGACAACAGCGACATATTTTGATATAATGTGGCATTACGAACTTGTGATAAATGAGAGGTTGTTTATATAGCATGGCAGATATTAATGGAAGAAAATATTGTAAGCTGATAGTCTACGGCTGTCAGGGGAATGTCTCCGACGGGGAGCGCATGGCCGGGCAGCTGAAGGCTATTGGTTATGAGCGGACGGAGGACATGGAGCAGGCAGATCTCATCCTCATCAACACCTGCTGCGTGAGGGAGACGGCTGAGGACAAGGTCTACGGCAAGATTGGGGAAATCAAGGCACTGAAGCGCAGGAAGCCTGAGCTGATCTTCGGCATTGCTGGCTGCATGGCACAGAAGGAGGGGGAGTCCCTTATCAAAAGGGCTCCCCATATCGACTTTGTGCTGGGCACCAGCAAGGTGCATTCCCTGTCCCAGACGGTGCGCCGCATTGAAGCGGAGCGTCAGCATGTGGTGGACGTGAATCTCACGGAAACCGAGCTGCCGGATGAGTCTGAGGCCCCTGTGCTCCGGGATGGCAAGCTGTCTGCCTGGGTGCCCATCATGTACGGCTGCAATAATTTCTGCACCTACTGCATCGTGCCCTATGTGCGGGGCCGGGAGCGCAGCCGTCTGCCTGAGGATATCGTAAAAGAGGTGGAGCAGGCTGCCAGGGCAGGCTATAAGGAAGTTACCCTTTTGGGCCAGAATGTGAACTCCTATGGCAAGGACCACAAGCAAGCTGACTTTGCGGAACTCCTGGCTATGGTGGATAAAGTGGAGGGCATCGAGCGGGTGCGTTTCATGACTTCCCATCCCAAAGACCTCAGCGACAGGGTGATTGAGGCCATGGCTCAGGGCAGGCATCTCTGCGAGCATATCCATCTGCCAGTGCAGCATGGTAGCAGCAAGATCCTGAAGGCCATGAACCGTGTCTATACGGCGGAAGCCTACAAGGATTTGGTGAAGCGCATCCGCGCGGCTCTGCCTGAGGTGAGCCTGACCACTGACCTGATTGTGGGCTTCCCCGGGGAGACAGATGAGGACTTTGAGGAGCTTCTCGCTTTCCTCAAGGAAATACGCTATGATGCGGCCTATACTTTCATCTATTCCAAGCGCTCCGGCACTCCTGCCGCAGAGATGGAGGATCAGGTGCCGGAAGATGTGAAGAAGGCAAGGCTCCAGAGACTGATGGAGGTGCAGAACGAAATCAGCCTGGAGATCAATCAGTCCATGCTGGGCAAGACTCTGGAAGTCATGGTGGAGGGACCCAGCAAGAATGACGAAAATGTCTGGATGGGTCATACCCGCAGCAACAAGATTGTGCTTTTCCCCCACGGGCAGGAAAAAGAAGGGGACTTTGTCCAAGTGAAGATAACCAGCCCCCAGACCTGGGTGCTGAAAGGTGAGGTTTGCTAAGGAGGCAGCAATGGAACTTACGCCAATGATGCAGCAATACCTGGCCACGAAAGAGCAGGAGCCTGATGCCCTGCTCTTTTTCCGGTTAGGGGACTTTTATGAGATGTTCTTCGAGGATGCCAAGACCGTGTCCAGGGAACTGGGCCTGACCCTCACCAGCCGCAGCGGGGATAAGGAAAACTGTCCCATGTGCGGGGTGCCCTACCATGCGGCAGAGCAGTATGTGGGCAAGCTCATTGCCAAGGGCTACAAGGTAGCCATCGCTGAGCAGATTGGCGACCCCAAGGCCAAAGGGCTCACCAAAAGGGAAATCATCAAGGTGGTGACTCCCGGCACGGTGCTGTCGGATAATGCCCTGGTGAATGCAAATAACAATTACATTGCCTTGCTCCATGAGGACGCCGTCAGTGGCGATATTGTGCTGGCTGGGGCGGATATTTCCACTGGTGAGTGTTTCTATGGTCTCTATCAGGGGGAAAACCGCTTGCAGATGATGCTGGACGAGCTCTACCGGCTTATGATGCCTGAGCTGGTATTGGTAGGGGCTCTGAGCTTTATGGAGACTCTGCAGGAGTTTGTGGAGCTGCGCATGCCAAACTGCCTCTTTACCCGTCTGCCTGAGGTTACGGAGGAGATGGAGGATATCCTGGTGCAGCATTTCGATGCTTCCCAGCGTCCCTCCCAGCAACTGGTGAAGGAAGGGGTGGCAACCCTGCTTTCCTACCTGCACCGCACGGTGAAAACCGACCTTTCCCAGATCAGCAAGCTGACGGTACTGGATGCCTCGGAAAATCTGGTGATAGATACCTATACACTGAGGAATCTGGAAATCACCCGCAACCTCAGGGACGGGGGCAAGAAGGATACCCTGCTGGACGTGATGGATATGACCCAGACTGCCATGGGCACCCGTCTTTTGAAGAAGTGGCTGGAGTACCCTTTGCTCAGCATCATGAGCATTGAGGCCAGACTGGATGCGGTGGAGGAACTTGTAAATGATATGACCCGCCGCAGGAGCCTGCGTGAAGCCTGCAAGGAGGTTTATGATTTCGAGCGCCTGCTGACCCGCATAGAGGTGGGAACGGCCAATGCCCGTGACCTGATTTCCCTGAAGGTTTCCCTGGCCTGCCTGCCTGATATCCGCAGGTCATTGGCGGAGGCACAGGC